>NZ_JANQCT010000005.1:0-87002 GCF_024723495.1 Campylobacter sp. RM19073
CCCTCGAAGCCCGATTAAGACTTGCACCCTTAGCAGGGGTGTGGTTTCAGCCGCTCACCCATCTGTCCTAAAAAGAAGTGGAATTATACTAATTATAGACTTAAAAGCTACTTAAATTTGGCTTAGTATCTTTTGAGCGATCTCTTTGGGATTGGTAGCTGTGTATATAGGTCTGCCAACTACGATAAAATCGGAGTGATTTTCTATGGCTGTAGCTAAATCAGCCACCCTTTTTTGGTCTGCGTTTGCTTCGCCAAATGGGCGAATTCCAGGCGTTAGAGTGATGAAGTTATCGCTTGTGACTCCTTTAATAGCTAGGCTTTCATAAACTGAGCATACCATTCCATCTAAGCCCGATTTATACGCTATTTGAGACATATTAATCACGCTTTTTTTAATATCAGAGTTATAAATAGCTTTAAATCCACTATCATCAAAGCTAGTCAAGGCTGAAACTGCTAGTATAAGTGGTCGTTTGGGGAGTAAATTTAGCCTATCCATAACCGCTCTCATCGCTATTTCTCCAGCACTTGCATGGATATTTATCATATCTACGCCAAGCGATGAGATGACTTCACAAGCATCGGCCATAGTGTTTGGTATATCGTGAATTTTAAGGTCTAAAAATATCTTAAAATCGCTAATATTTTTTAACTCTTCTATAAATTTCGCCCCATCTCTAAGGTAAGCTCTAAGCCCAACTTTAAGCCACAAATCAAGCCCTTTAAGCTCCCTAGCAAGAGCTAGACAATCATCCTTTTTAGCCATATCTAGTGCTACACAAAGCTTCATTTAAGCTCCTTTGCGATTGCATCTAAAACGCCATTTATAAGCTTGATTGAAGACTCAGAAGATAGCTCATTGGCTAAAATTACAGCTTCATTTATCACAATGGCTAAATCTATATCGCTATATCTCATCTCATAGGCTCCAAGGCGTAGAATTTGTCTTTCTACACTGCCGATTTGATCTAGCTTCCACTTGCCAAGATAGTTATTAAGCAAGGTATCAATGCTATTAAGATTATCTAAAATTCCATTATATAAAGCGATTGTGAAGTTTTTTTGGTCGTTTCTAATCTTTTTTTCTTCTAAATATTCATTGCTAAATTGCTCCATCTCGCTACCCATCTCTTTAGCGTAGAGTAAGCTTACTACAGATTGTCTCACTTGGTGTCTAGTAGCCATTTTAAGCCTTTAAATTCTCATATAAACCAAGCAACTCAATAGCTCCAGCCATAGCTTCAAAGCCTTTATTTCCTGCTTTTGAGCCTGCTCTTTCGATGGCTTGTTCTAGATTATCCACGGTTAAAACGCCAAAGGTTACTGGCTTATCATATTTTAGCGTTATATTGGCTATGCCTTTTGTGGTCTCAGCACTGACATAATCAAAATGCGGAGTGGAGCCACGGATCACGGCACCTACGCACACTACAGCATCAAATTTGCCACTTTGTAAGGCTCTTTGAAGTGCCATTGGTATCTCAAATGCCCCAGGCACCAAAATCAAAGATAAATTCTCGCTTTTACCACCATGGCGTAAAAAAGCGTCTTTAGCCCCTTCAACTAATCTATCTGTGATAATGTGGTTAAATCTAGCGTTGATTATAGCTATTTTTTCATCGCCTTTTAGGGCTAAATTTCCTTCTATTATATTCATCTTAACTCCTTAAATTAATTTCAACATTATTACACTAAAAATTATTAAAAATAGATAAACCGCCTTTGGGATAGTGAATTTCTCATCATTAAAGACCACCCCCACGGCTACAGCGCCAACAGCACCGATACCAGTCCAAACCGCATACGCTACAGACATTGCAAATTCATTCATAGCATAGCCAAGTAAGGATAAAGAGCAACCAAAAGTAGCTATTAGGAGTATGAAATTTAAGAGCTTAGCAATGCTTTTGCTTTTTGACATTTGGTTTAATACAATAACTCCTAAAACTTCACAAACCCCAGCCCCAAATAGTGCAATGCTATATATCATGCTTGGCTCCTTTTAAGCCCTAAGACGCCGATGATAATAAGCAAAATAAATAAAATTCTAAGAAAGCTAATGCTCTCATTATTAAAATAGTTAGTGATAATCTCAGCACCTACTATAAATATAGTCCCAAAGCCAATAAACATAGTATATGCCACGCTCACACTAAGATACTTAAAACTTAGCATAAATGATAAAAAGCTACAACAGACCAAAATAGCCGTAGCAATCCACTCAAGCGGAGCGTTAGCGTATTTTAATCCATAAGCCCAACTCGCTTCAAATGTAGCCCCAACAATAACCCAAAAAAAGCCCTTATTGCTCATTTAAAGCGTCCCTAATCCTTTTTATCTCATCTAAATTTAATTTTAGTTTATCTAGGCTAAGCATATTTGGGCCATCGCACATAGCTTCGCATGGATTTATATGAGTTTCATAGAAAAATCCATCTACGCCCACAGCCGCTGCAGCCCTAGCAAGATATGGCACAAATCTACTATCGCCACCGCTTGTAGAGCCATTCGCACTTGGCATTTGAACGCTATGAGTCGCATCAAAAACAACAGGAGCAAACTCCCTCATAATAGGCAAACTTCTCATATCCACTACTAAATTTCCATAGCCAAAAGTGGAGCCTCTCTCGCATAAAAATACCCCATTTTCTCTAGCTACTTCATAGCCAAATTCGCTTATTCCCCTTGTTTCTAAGACCTTTTTTACGCTATGCTTCATCGCATCTGGGCTTAGAAATTGCCCCTTTTTGATATTTACCATAGCTTTGGTTTTAGCTGCTGCTACAAGCAAATCTGTCTGGCGACATAAAAACGCTGGTATTTGTAATGCATCTGCTACTTGTGCTGCGGGCTTGGCTTGATAGCTTTCGTGAATGTCAGTTAAAATTTTAAAGCCAAACTCTCTTTTGACCTCATCTAAAATTTTTAGCCCATTTTCAAGTCCTGGCCCCCTAAAGCTACTAATACTTGTGCGATTAGCCTTATCAAAACTGGATTTAAAATAAAAATCTATCCAATCTAAATTTGCTATTTCTGCTAATTTCTCAGCAACTTTAAAAACCAAATCCCTACTCTCAATAACACAAGGCCCCGCTATTAATATCATCTTTACACCTTAAATTTAATTTTAATTGGCAAATTATAGCTAAATATTGCTAAACCTATTTAATATTTTAAGAAATAATCTTGAATTTCTTGAGTATTATTAGTTTTACTTAGTGCTAACATAAATAAAACTCTAGCTTTTTGCGGATTTAAATCCCCAACACTGATAAAACCAAGCTCTTTATCTGCATCGCTTATGGCTACACGACCACTTACAACTCGTGAGCTTACAACTACCTTAAGTCCTTGCTTCATAAGCTCTTTTAGGGCGTTTTTTTGATCTTCGTGTATGCTTCCAGCGCCACTTCCAGCCACTACTATGCCCTTAGTGCCATTAGCAAATAGAGCCTTTGCTGCTACGGCGTTGCCGTCATTTGAATAACTATAGAGTATATCTACTTTTGGCAAATTTGTGATTTTGCTTATATCAAATGGAGTATCTTTAGTGTGTGCTTTTGTAGTGTTATTATAAAAAAACGCCTCACCATCTACGATATAACCCAAATCACCAAAATCAGGCGATGAGAAAGCGTCTAAATTTAAAGTATGGGTTTTAACCACGCCTCTAGCACTTAAAATTTTATCATTCATTGCTACCATAACGCCTTTGCCTTTAGCGCTTGGATTTGCCGCTAATGCTACGGCGTTGTAGAGATTTTTAGGACCATCAGCACTCATCGCAGTAGCAGGTCGCATAGCACCTACTAAAATCACAGGCTTAGGGCTTTTGATTGTTAAGCTTAAAAAGTAAGCCGTCTCTTCCATAGTATCTGTGCCGTGAGTGACCACCACCCCATCAATGCCATTATCAAAAAGAGTATTAATCTCTCTAGCAAGTTTTAGCCAAATTTCATCACGCATATTTGCGCTATCGATATTTGAAATTTGCTTGCTAGTTATAGTGGCTAAATCTTGAATTTCTAAAATACCACCAATGAGAGCTTCTACACCAAAAGCCCCAGCCCTATAACCAGTCGTAGCAATAGCGCTATCAACATAACCAGCAATAGTTCCACCTGTGGCTAAGATGGCGATTTTTGGTTTTGATTGTGGCATACAATACTCCTTAAAATCAAATTTAGCCCCCAAATCACTTTTGATAAGCGACCAAAACTCCAGCCCCAATAATCATTATAATACCCAAAAACGCCAAATAACTAGGAAAAGAATCGCCTAAAATCAACCCAAAAATCATACTAAAAACCACATCGCTATATCCCACAGCTGCTACTACACCAGCTTTTTTGCTTGCGGCGTAGGCTTTGGTAAGATAGATTTGAAACCCAGTCGCAAGCAATCCCATCACAATCACTAGCCCCCAGCCATTTAAGCTAGGCATTACAAATGGACTAATCAAAAAATCCAAATTTGGCTTATAATAAAAGCTCCCAATAATCATTGATAGTAGCGGAATGGCACTCCCACATAGCATAAATGATAAGACAATTGCCCTAGTATCATAGTGCTTTCTAAGTCCTCTAATGCTCGTATAGGCAAGAGCCGCACCAATCCCACTAAGCAAACCTATATACTCATCTTTGTTAATTCCAAGTGTTGGCTCGATTACAAACAAAATTCCAACAAACCCAATAAAAATCGCAAACCAACTAAGATAATTAAGCCTCTCTTTAAAGATAAAAGCCGCAAATAAAGCAGTAAAAATCGGACTAGTCTTAGAAAATGTAAAAGCTGTCGCAAGGTCTATATGAGCGATATTATAAAAAAACGCATATAACCCAATTGTCCCTATAATCCCACGAAACGCAAGTAGCCAAAATTTGCCACCAGATTGATGAAGTGGCTTTTGATAAATCATAAAAATAATAAGAAATAGCCCGATGATATTACGGAAAAAGACAATCTCAATGGAGCTAAGCTCACTGCTTAAAATCTTCGATAATGCCCCAGTCCCAGCAAAGAGCATAGAGGCAATTAGCATATAGTAGATGCCTAGATGGCGAATTATAAATTTATTATATCTCATTGTTTTACTTAAATTTGATTTTAAATCTGTAATATTAATTAAATTTAATTTAATTTAAAATAAAAAATATGGATTTATGGAAGCTATTAAAAGTGATAAGCCACGGAATTCCGTGGCGATGAAGGAGTAAAACAAATCAGTTAATAGCAAAATTATATAACTGATTTGGTAAATAATCAGTCAAAAAAGTTAAATTTAATTTAACTCATCACTATAATCAGCTGCGGCTAGGCGTTTTAATTGTCTATAGCGTCGCTTAGCGTCGCTTAAATTTTGAGCAAATAGCTCATCAGCGTGACTAGGATTTATCTTTTTAAGCGAGTTATAGCGAACTTCATTTAATAAAAACTCCTCATATCTATCCCAGTTAGGCTCTTTTGAGGTAATTTTAAGCGGATTTTTACCTTGCGAAACTAGGCTTGGGTCATATACATATGTCGGCCAGTATCCACAAGCCGTGGCTAACTCAGCTTGCTCTCCTGACATAGTAAGACCGCCTTTAATGCCGTGAGCGATACATGGAGAGTAAGCTATAATAAGGCTTGGGCCATCATATGCTTCAGCTGCGGTGATAGCTTTTATAACATTTGCTTGACTAGCATTTAGATTGATTTGAGCTACAAAAATATTACCATAAGTCATAGAAATTTGACCCAAATCTTTCTTTTGGACTGCCTTGCCACTAGCGCTAAATTGTGCTACTGAGCCACTTCGGCTAGATTTTGAGCTTTGACCGCCTGTGTTTGAATACACCTCTGTATCAAGCACTAAGACATTGACATTTTCTCCACTTGCTAATACATGATCTAGCCCACCATATCCAATATCATAAGCCCAGCCATCGCCACCTATAATCCATTGTGATTTTTTTGCTATGTATTGCTTTAGGCTTAAAAGCTCTTTTGCCCCTTCAAAATTTGAATTTGCTTCAAGAAGTGGGACTAAGGTATCTCTAATGCTTTGAGTGGCGATCCTATCATTTTTATTAGCTAGCCAGTCATTATATAAAGCAGCAATAGCGTTTGGTGCTTTGTCTTTGGTATTTAGCATAATGCTCTCTACTCTATTGCGGATAGTTTGCATAGCTATCTCCATACCCATACCAAACTCAGCATTATCTTCAAAAAGCGAATTCGCCCATGCTACGCCGTTGCCAGTTTTATTAGATTTTCTATATGGAGCCGACGGGGCTGATCCACCATAAATAGAGCTACATCCAGTAGCATTAGCTACCATTAATTGCTCTCCAAACAGTCTTGTAATTAGGGTGATATATGGAGTTTCACCGCATCCAGGACATGCGCCGTGAAATTCAAATAAAGGTTGAGCAAAGCCTGAGCCTTTGACACTTTGCTTATTCATCAAATCATCTTTATATACTACTTTTTTAAATAGATAATCAGCATTTTCTTGCTCACCCTTTTCTATCTCGCCATTTAGTGGCACCATTACTAGGGATTTCTCTTTGCTTGGGCACTCATGAGCACACAGCTCACAGCCTGTACAATCTAGTGGGCTTACTTGAATTTTATATTTTAATCCAGTTAGCTCCTTGCCTTTAGCGTCAATTGCTCTATCTTTTACGCCTTGTGGGGCATTTGCCATCTCATTTTCATCTATTAAAAATGGTCTAATAACAGCGTGAGGACATACAAAGGCACATTGATTACACTGGATACAATTCTCCTCTATCCATTTTGGCACCATTACCCCTACGCCTCGCTTTTCAAATTCTGTTGTGCCAGATTCAAAAGAGCCATCTTCATATCCCACAAAGGCTGAAACTGGCAAATAATCCCCACGAGCTGCGTTCATAGGCTTAACGATATTTTCTACAAAATCGCTACCTTTGTATTTATCCTCTTTTACATCATCGCTTAAATTTACCCAGCTTGGATCAATATCGATTTTTACAAGCTCACTAGCACCCTCATCAATGGCTCTATAGTTCATCTCTACAATTTTATCGCCCTTTTTATGATAGGTTTTGTAAGCATACTCTTTCATATATTTTTGAGCTTCTTCATAGTCTATAATGCCTGAAAGCTTGAAAAATGCCGATTGCATAATTGTATTTGTGCGATTTCCTAGACCTATTTCATAAGCTAATTTGGTAGCATTTAGGATATAGAAATTTGCGTTTTTTTGTGCTAGAATGCGTTTTACTCTATTTGGGATTTTCTCTATCGTTTTTTTAGCGTCCCAGATGGAATTTAATAAAAATGTCCCCCCATCTCTTAACCCATCTACCACATCATAAATATCCAAATATGCCGCCACAGAACATGCTATAAAATGCGGATTTGATACTAAATATGTAGAGCGGATAGGGTTTTTGCCAAATCTTAAATGGCTTCTAGTATAGCCACCTGATTTTTTACTATCATAAGCAAAATATGCTTGAGCGTATAAGTCTGTTTTGTCCCCTATAATTTTAATTGAGTTTTTATTTGCTCCTACTGTTCCATCGGCTCCAAGCCCATAAAATAAGCACTCTATACAATCTTTATCACTTAGTGAAATTTTATCCCCTACTGGTAATGAAGTAAATGAAACATCATCTATTATCCCTATTGTAAATCCATCTTTTGGAGTAGGTGAATTTAAATTTTCATAAACTGCTAACATTTGAGCTGGATCGACATCTTTTGAGCTTAAGCCATATCTTCCGCCTACGATAATTGGGGTATTTTCTTTGCCATAATATGCAGCTTTGATATCTAAATATAGTGGCTCACCTAAACTGCCTGGCTCTTTAGTGCGGTCTAATACTGCTATTTTTTCTACTGAAGTAGGCATTACATCAAACATATGCTTAATACTAAATGGTCTATATAGATGGACTTTTAGCACGCCTACTTTTTCGCCTTTTGAATTTAGATAATCCACCACTTCTTCAAGAGTTTGAGTTACTGAGCCCATTGCTACGATAACTCTAGTGGCATCTTTGGCACCATAATATACAAATGGGGCGTATTTCCTACCTGCAACCTTAGATATTTCATCCATATAATACGCCACGATATCAGGGATTGCGTCATAAAATTTATTTGTTAGCTCTCTAGTTTGGAAGTATATATCATCATTTTGGGCTGTTCCTCTAATCTTTGGATTTTCTGGATTCATAGAAGTGCGTCTAAACTCTTCAACCGCCTCTTTATCAAGCAATCTATCAAATACACTATAATCCATCACTTCGATTTTTTGAATTTCATGGCTAGTTCTAAACCCATCAAAGAAGTGCATAAATGGCACTCTACCCTTAATAGCACTAAGGTGAGCTACTCCAGCTAAATCCATTACTTCTTGGACTGAGCCAGTTGCAAGCATAGCAAAACCAGTCTGCCTACAAGCATATATATCTTGATGATCGCCAAATATAGATAGAGCTTGAGCAGCAATAGAGCGAGCCGCAACATGGATTACTCCTGGTAGCATTTGACCTGCGATTTTATACATATTTGGAATTTTAAGCAATAGCCCTTGAGCGGCTGTAAATGTAGTAGTCAATGCTCCAGCTTGAAGGCTTCCATGCACCGTTCCAGCTGCTCCTGCTTCGCTTTGCATCTCTACTACTTTAACAGGCATACCAAAGAGATTTTTCTTACCCTCACTAGCCCATATATCCACATGGTCTGCCATAGGAGAGCTAGGAGTTATGGGGTATATTCCAGCAACCTCAGTAAAAGCATATGATGCATATGCTGCTGCTTCATTGCCATCCATGGTCTTCATAATTTTATTCATCTATATTTCCTTTCTAAGCTTAAATTTTACTACAATAGATAGAAATTTAAAGACTTATTTTGGTTTAATTATTTTACTTAACTTAAGATTAGTAATTATATTATAAAAACTTAAAAACTAGGTTAATTATAAATTTATTTTTATATAAATTATCAGTTATATTAATATTAAATAGCTCAAAATATGATTTTACCATAAATTTATATCAAAATAATCGAAAAAAATTATCTGAATTTATTTAATAAATTTATAAGTTTTAAATAAAAATTCAATGAATTGTTTATAAATTAACTATATTTTGAGCTATAATATACTCTATAGCATTTAAGGCACTAGAGCAAACATAATCACAAATCAACTCCAAATTCTCCCTACTTTCATATCCGCAAGTAACGCCGATACTAAAAATACCAGCACTCTTAGCAGCTTTAGCATCCATTGGTGTATCTCCTATCATATAGATATTTGAAGTTTTACCAATTACTTCTAACGCCTTTAAAATCGGCTCTGGATTTGGCTTTGGGTGAGTTACATCATCTCTACCTATTACAACGCTAAAATATTTTAAAATTCCCAAATTTTCAAGCAAATTTTTAGAATACAAAGAGGTTTTAGTAGTAACAACACCTAAATTTGCAAATTTACTAGCCTTGCTAACTGCTTCAAATCCGCCTGGCAAAAGAGTAGTTTGAGATAGAAAGTTTTGCCTATAATCATCTTTGTAAATTAAGATAAAGGAGTCTATAAGGTGCTTTGGCACACCAAGGGAAGCAAACATATACTCAAGCGGATGGCCAATTAGCGAACAGATTTGCTTCTTTGTAGGTTGGGTAAGATTATGCTCTTTAAAAGCTTTATAAAATCCGTTTAAAATAGCCTCCGTAGAGTCTATAAGCGTCCCATCAAGATCAAATAAAATGGTAGGTTTATTGCTCATTATCATCTCTTTTTTCATAAATATGATGAGTTATAATCTTTGGATATGGTATGCTAATTCCACTTTCGTCAAATGCAATTTTCACACTCTCAAGCATAGAAGATTGTGCTGAAGTATAATTCTCATTAAGCACCCAAAATTTAGCCACTAAATCAACGCTATGCTCTCCAAGGGCGCTTACTGATACGCTTGGAATTGGGTCTTTTAATATTAGCTCATTTTTGATTGCTAAATTTAATATCAGCTCTTTTGCTAACTTCAAATCATCTTTATAATCAACGCTAAAAGATAGATCAATCCGCCTTGTGGGAGTTATAGAAAAATTGATAATTTTGCTATTTATAACCTGTTTATTTGGGATAATTATGCTTTTGCCATCGCTAGTTGCTATACACATATTAAATAAATTTAGCTCACTAACAACACCGCTACTACCGCCAATCTCTACACTATCTCCAATTTTAAATGGTCTAAAAAATAGAATCAAAATCCCAGCACCAACATTGCTAAATGAATCCTTAAATGTCATTCCTATGCCAAGTCCGATTGCACCAAACATAGCTATAAATGATGTAGTTTCAATGCCAAGGTTAGCAAGTGCGGCGATAATAACTATGATTAAAAGGATGGTTTTGGCTGCATTGATGATAAAACTAGCTATTAATTTATCAACTTTAGCTCTAATAATAACTCTTTGTAAAATAAGACAAATTCTACCTACAACCCACTTTCCAATAAGAAATATAAGTAGTGAAAAGAGAAGTCTAAGGCCATATTTGGCAAGTAATGCCAATATGACCGTATAATCAAAACCGGTTATAATCTGCATAATTAATTTCTAAATTTAGCATCAACACGGCGATTTTGAGCGCGTCCCTCTTTAGTTTTATTTGTAGCAATTGGGGATAATTCGCCATAACCAATCGTTTGAATTCTATCTTTGCTTACACCCATTTTGATTAGCTCGGCCGCGACTGCGTTAGCTCTTCTTTCAGATAGTTTTTGGTTATACTCTTGTGAGCCAGTAGAGTCAGTATGACCCTCTAATATGACTTTATACTCTTGATTTGCATTTAAAACCTTAGCTACTTCATCGATTTTAGCGATATATTCTGGAGTTAGAGTTGCACTATCACTTGCGAAATTGGCATGTAAATTTAGGTTTAATCTAATTACTTTTTCACAACCATTTTCATCAACTACAGCTCCAGCTGGGGTATTTGGACATCTATCTTTGCTATTTAATACACCATCATTATCATCATCGCCATCTACTAAATTTGGTTGAGTAGGTGCTACTGGAGTGGCGATAGGCTCAGCTTTTGATGAGCTACCAAAGCTACTAGCAAAACCTAAAGTGTATAAAAATGTGTTATCTCCGTCTTTAAAATTAATAGCATCTCTAGCTTCTAATTTAAGAGAGAAATTATCTACAACTTTAAATTTAAATCCAAGACCAGCTTGACCAAATCCATCATCACCAGCATCATTTGCCTCACGACTAAGATCTTGATAGCCAGCACCTGCTAAAGCATAGATAGAAAATCTATCAGTTAAGGCAAAATCTTTGACTAAATTTACAAAATATCTAGCAATTCTTGTATCATATCCTACTGCTTTGCCATTTTGATCTTCAAATGTAGCCTTTGGAGTATAGTCAAATCCTAACTCAATTTGGCTTAGCCATGATAGATCTAGATTTCGGCCTAATCTAAGACCTATTAATTTTTGGTCATCAATGCCTTGAGTTCCTTCTGGATGAGCGTATCCGCCAACTATGGTTAATTCATACTTGTCAGTTGCAAATAGTGCTGAAGCCGCACAAAGTGCCAAAACGATTTTTTTCATATTAATTCCTTTATAATCAATTATAGATTGATATAGGAATGATACATTAAATCGCTTTAAAACAATATAAAAGATTGATAAATGAGATGAAAAATCGGAGTTGAAATCTCAACTCCGAAACTATTACAAAAAGGAGGTTTATCTGTTGGACATTGGAATTATAAGCAAACAATATTAACTTAATGAAAATCTATTATAAATTTTTACTAAATATAGAAAATTAAATTTTAAAAGAGATCCAAAAGCCAAAAAAGCTTTTGGAAATTTGATAAAGATATTATCTTTTTGAGAATTGTGGGCTTCTTCTTGCTTTTCTGCGACCATATTTTTTACGCTCAACAACACGGCTATCGCGAGTTAGAAGACCTTGTGGTTTAAGAGCAGCTCTAAAAGTAGCATCAATAGAAGCTAACGCTCTTGAGATACCATGGCGAAGTGCTTCTGCTTGAGCTGAATATCCACCGCCTAAAGTTGTAGCAGTTATATCCATAGAAGTCTCTTGCTTTGTTACTAGTAGGGGTTGAACTACTTTTAATTTGATAGCTTCGTGTCCGCCAAGCCAGCTATTTAGATCCATACCATTTACTGTGATTTTGCCGCTACCTGGTTTTACCCAAACCTTAGCAACTGCTGTTTTTCTTTTACCTGTTGCGTATGTTGTTGCCATTATTATTTTCCTTCTTTAGCTATTTGTGCAGTGTGCGGATGCTCACTACCAGCATAAATTTTTAATTTTTTAAGCATCTCTTTGCCTAATTTTGTCTTAGGTAGCATACCACGAACTGCTAATTTATAAAGTTTCTCAGGTTTATTTGCTAATAAATCACCAAATTTCTCACTCTTTACACTTCCAAAATAGCCTGAATGTCTATGATATAACTTCTCTTGAGCTTTATTAGCACCTGTAAATTCTGCTTTACTAGCATTAATGATGATTACATAATCGCCACAATCAACATTTGGGCTAAATCCTGGCTTATGTTTGCCACGAAGTAGTGTAGCGGCTTCAGTTAGCAATCTACCAAATCTCTTTCCAGAAGCATCAAGAACTATCCAATCTCGTTTTACTTCATTTGGCTTTGTTATCTTTGTCATAATCTTGCCTTTTATCTATATTAATTTAAGAGCTGAAATTATAGCGAGATTTACTTAAAAATAGCTGAATTTAAGTAAAATTTTATATTAGAGTTTTAAAATTTGAATCTTTTCACTTAATATATAAATTATAGCCGCCTTAACTGATTTATCTGGATAAATTTGGGATAAAATTTCCAAATATTGCTCCACTTGAGCCCTATCTTTATCTAAATTTTTATCTGAACTTTTATAATCAACGATATAAATTTCGCTCTCATTCATACAGAGCAAATCTATGCGTTTTAATGCTCCATTAAAGCCAATTTCTTGCTCTTTATATAGCTCTTTGCCATCTATAATTTCTAAAAATTCTATATTATTTATAAGTCTATTAGCCCTTGATATAATATCTTCTAAACAATCACTATCAAGATATGCCCCAAATCTATTATATAGGCAATTATTAGCTATTTTTTGTGATTTTATATCATTAAAATTTAAACTCTCAAGATAGTAGTGTAACGCATTTCCAAAATATATTAAATCTAGATTTTTCTCACTTTTTATCTCATCATCTTTTACAATCTCTTGACGAGCTACCTTGATAAATGGCTCAAGCTCAACTGGCTTAACCAAGCTACTCTCTTGCTCTTTAATGGCTGGTTTTATACTTCCTAGCTCACACTCATCTAAATTTAGATACTCCACTGTATTATGATTACTTATATATTGCGTAAAATATGATATATTCTTGCCATTTGGATCATCTTTTGCTAAGATTATTAAGCTATGCTTTGCTCTAGTTAGTGCGACATAGAGTGCATTTATCTTATCAATTTTATCAAGCTCTTTTTGTCTATTTTTAAGCTTTATATAACTCTCATCGCCTAAATTCTCAAAAGCTTTATTATTTAATCTAATCTCCCATCTATTTGAATTTAAATCATACTCAATTAGAAATTTATTCTTATCTACACTAGATTTTGCTATACTATCCATCACAATCACATGGTCAAATTGCAACCCTTTGCTCTTATGAAGTGTCATTATAGTAATGCCGTTTTGGCTACTTTTAGCACTTTTGGTCTGATCCTCATCAATATTAAAAATAAAATCATATATATCGCTATAGTTATTGCTAATCTCATATAGCTTTAGCATATCAATATCATAAGGCTCAATGCCAAGATATTTTGCGATAAATTTAAGAGTGCTAGAGATGGGGGCGTCGATTTTTAACTCTAATTTATCATTTTTGCTTTTTAAAATCTCATAGACTATTAAGGAGTAAATCTCATCACCTAAAATACAATATTTGACAAATGCCACCACAGCAGCTACATTAGCACTTTTAATAAGCATATTTGTCATCTGCGTAGATACTATCAAGCCTTTAGATTCTAAAAAATTCTTAATTTTATAAATATCATCATTTTTCCAGCAAAGTATCGCCATATCGCTATATGCTACGCCAGATTGGCTTAGATGGGTGATATTTTCATAAATTTTATCCAAATACTCATTAAAATCAAATCTATCAACCTTTACATAGCCATCATCTTTGCTATTTGGAATTTGATCTATATAGTTTGTATATTTTGATCTAAAAATATTATTTACATACTCTACTATGAACTTATCGCTGCGATAATTTTTACCTAAATTTTGAGTTTTGATCTGTGAAAAATCATCTTTGAGCTTATTAAAAAGCCCACTTTGCCCACCACGAAATCTATAAATACTCTGCTTTGTATCGCCTACATAAAAGAAGCTCCCAAGACCACTTTGCCCTATTCCAGCCACACTTTCAGCGATTAATGGCTCTAAAATCTCATACTGATTTACGCTAGTATCTTGAAATTCATCAATCAAAATATGCTTAATCCTAGCATCAAGGCGAAAATATAGCATATCAATATCTTGCTTATTTTTGCTCGTTAGTAGCTCATTTACCCAGTTTGCAATATCAGCAAAACTCAAGCTATTTTCACGGCGATTTACATTTATAATAGCTTGTTTATATAGTTTAATCAAATTTGAAATTTGAGCTATTTCATACTTCTCAAGAGCTAGATAATACTCTTTAGCCGCACTTATAAATGCATCTCTAGCACTATTAAACTCGGCATTATCAATTACTTTTTCAAAATAATCTGTATTTATAGCTTTGACAATTGGCTTTTCAACTATATCTTTTAAGCTTAAATTTTTATTAAAATTCTTTATATAGTTCTTATGGCTACTTAATTTTAACGCTACATCGCATAGCTCTTCATACTTTTTCATCGCTAGTTTGGTGGTAGGGCATATGGAGCTATAGGGTTTAAATTTACACTGGCTAAGCATATCTAGCTTATCAAATAGATCGCTCTCCTTGCTATTTGTGCTATTTAAATATTTAGCTACGCTAGTAATCATAGAGTTAGAAATTAGCAGTTTTTTAAACTCATTCTTTACTAATATTTTATTATTTTCTACTGAATTAAAATCAGGCATAATGCCTAAATTTAAGCTAAATTGCCTAAGAATCGTAGCAAAAAATGAGTCAAATGTGGATATTTTAAGCTCACTTGATAAAAACTCATCCATCATCTCATCTCTTAAAGCCAAAATCTGCTTAGGCTCCTTGTCTAAAAGCTCACAAAGTTCTGCTAACTCGCCTTTTTGCTTATCTTCATGTAGATTACAAAATGTGGTTATAATCCTATGAAACATCTCATTGGCAGCTTTGTTCGTAAAAGTTAGCGCAAGAATCTTGCTTGGGTGATTGCCTTGTAATAATAAGGCGATGTATCTAACAGAAAGTGCAAATGTCTTACCGCTTCCAGCACTTGCTTCTAGGCATAAATAGCTCTCAAAACTCATTTTAATTCCCTTAAGCATATCTGAGTATAAGGACAATAATTACACGACTTTGTATCTTGTTCAAAGGGAATTTTGGATTTATTAATATCTTTTAGCTTTTTTAAAGTATTACTTAATTCATCAATACTTTTTTTATTTGGTGTAAATTTATTATCTTGTAATGAGTAGAAAAAGCCTTTAGCTTCTATATTAAATTTCGCCATATAAAGCGCTTCGTAAAATGCTAGTTGGAGTGATGCCCCATCTACACTTCCGCTTTTATAATCAATCAGCCAAATCTCATCGCCATTTGTATCCACCCTATCAATCTTGCCTTTGATAGGAATTCCATTAAACTTAGCTTCAATCTCCATCTCACAAGCCAAAACACTAAAACCATCATCAAAATGGCTATTTTGCTCAATTTCAAACTCATCAAGCTTAATCTTAAAAAGCTCATTTTTCAAGGTTGTATCGCTATCTTCATACTTGCTATATAGCTTTAAAAATTCATCTTTATTAAATTTATCTGGGGATTTCTCAAAATACTCTTGTAATGCATTATGCACAGCACTTCCAAACTCAACCGCCTCTTTATCGCTAAATCTATCTTGGCTAATATTTTTAATGTATTTATAGTAGTATTGCCTTGGGCATTTAATATATGTATTTAAGCGACTAAATGAGATTGGAGAATCAAAGAAATCGTGCTCTAATATAATTTGGCTAGGCTCTAAAATAATAGATTTTCCGCCTTTATAAAGCGAGTTTTCATATGAAATTTGCGGAATTTGAATATGGGTGATATTTTTAAAATCCTTAATAAATCTAGATACCATCTGCTCATCATTCTCAACATGGCTAATAGATACCATCTTAGCCCTATTTATCAGGCTTTCATAATAAAATCTTTGTAAATTTTCCCTATCACTATGGCTGATTAATCCAGCATTTTTCCTAACTGATGAGCTTAAAAACATCTCTTTATGGCTTCTTTTTGGCACAAATGAGTCATTAAAATCTACAATTATCACCCCATCATACGCCTTTGAGCGACTCTCTAAAATTCCCATCGCAGTTACCAATCCCCCACCAACCATACTTTGGGTTTTAGTCGAGATATTAAGCAAAAATAGCTCAAAAATATCGCTAAATTTAAGCTCAATTTGACGCAAAAGATTTTTAATGGTAAATAATTCACCTTGGATAATCTCAGCCACTTCAGAATCTATTTTCACGCAGTTTGATATGGATTTTATCAAATTCTCAAAACTATCAAAATCAGCCTTGCTATAAAATATATTTTTTATATCGCCATATAGCTGCACAGGTAGCTTGAAGTCATTTAAAGTGGCGATTATTTGGTTTGGATTTTTGGCTTTTTTGATATAATTCTCATCAAATTCATACTCTAGCTCTTCTATAACTGCCTCTTTTATGCTATGCAAAATTATATAAATAGGGCTATTTTTCAAGCTTTTACCCATAGCGTAATTTAGCATATTATTCTCATCAAGATTTTGTAGTATCAAAGCAAAGCTCTCATCAGGTAGTATCACGGCGATATTTTGCGGCTCTATTCCACTCTTAACCATCTTAGAAATCTCATCAAATACAAAAGCCGCTTGTAAGCTGCGAAGAGAAAATCCTTTAAGATTGATTGTTGGCTGAGTGTTTAATTTTATCTCTTCTTCTATAATTCTATCGCTTAAATTAATCTTATAACTATAGCCAATTTTTAAATTTAAACCCGTAAAATGGGTAATCTCTTTTATAATTTTTTGATTAAATTTACTACAATCAACGCTTATAATAAATGGAATTTGCTCACTTACCTTAATCAATATCTCCCAATCCAAAGCGGTCAAATTCCCATCAAGTCTAAACTCAATCTTATCAAAATTATTAATAAAATTTAGATTAATCTCATAGCAATCGCTAACTACTATATCATCATATAAATTTAACTCTTCTAAGCTCTTTTTATAAATCCGCCCCAAATTATCTAAAATAGCCAAATGCTCCTCATAGCTTGCGTATGTATCAGCCATATTTAAATCAGATATGGAGCATTTTTCTCTACTAAGCTCTTTAAAAAATGAGAAAAGATAGTGTGAATTTTTTAAAAATAGCAAAAATTCATCTTTGATATTTAAGATTTTTGAGATATTTTTAACCTTGCTAATTGCCGTTTGCATATGGAGCAAACACTCTATTTGAGTAGCACAGCGTCTATTAGGCACATAGATAATTTGAGTGAAAAAATCAGCTATACTAATACTTTTTGGCAAAAGCGAATTTGCCCCTAGCTCATTAGAGTAAAAATCCCTTACATTCCTAGATGAACTAAGAACAAAAAGCGTCCTATTTGGCATACAACTCCACTTGATAAAATCCAGTTTTATTCTCATCAACAGCGAGTTTGACCTTTATCTGCCACCTACCTGCTTTGGTTAGATTAAGATTGTTTATTATCAATTTACCATCTAAAATTTGAGGTGCTAACTCTTTATCAAATTCGCTACTATCTGGGCGAGTGAGTAATATTTTAGCACTATATTTAGTGGCATTTGTATCAAATTTAAGAGTAAAATCTTGGTTTAATGGCACTATTGTGGCGGTTTTTCTTTTACGAAGTTTTTCTACTTCATTTGGTAAAATCTCACCATTTAGCTCAATTTGCGGAGTTAAATCAAAGCTAAATTCTCTATTAAAATTTGATTGTGCGGCTTGAATATCATTAAATTTGCTATCTACTTTTTGATACTTATCAAAGTAGTAATCATCCATATATACAGGATAATCCAGCGAATAATATATAGTGTAAGCACAAGCACATACTATGGCAAATATGGAGATTAAAATACCATATGGCCAAAATGTTTTACGAGTTTGCATTATTAGCCTTTTTAAATTTACGAATAGTTAAGAAAATAATCACAAAAATGATTGTCCCATATATTAAGTATCTAAAGATATTTATAGTGTCTCTATTTTGTGAGCCTATTGAGGTTTCTAAGCTTATATTTTTGCTATATGCTATTTGGTCGGCTATATCAGCATAGCCATTTAACATAGAGGAATTATAAATATCCTTACCCTTATTTTGTGTCAGCAGTGGGATTATGGAGCCAGTTTGCGGAAATGGGCTTAATACGGCTTCTTTGTCAAAAAGCCCCAAAGCATCACTTGAAGCAAAAATATCAAGCTTACCAGCCTTGCTAGAAAAGTCTTTAGGAAATATAGCTAAAACTACATAAGGTGGCTTTAAAGTTGATATATGCCCAGACGCGGCATCTTTTAGCGTAGAACCATTTAAATCAGATATAGTAAGCAAATCCAAGCTAACGCCAGTTTTACTCTTTAACTCTTCGCCGATTAAATTTAATTTTACCTCCACCGCATCGCTTATAATATTAGCATTATCTACAACCACGCCATAAGCACCTAGACCAAAAAGAGCAGCTATAAAGCCACTCTTAAAAATATTAAACAATATCATCCGATATAAAGACTATTTGGTGTAAGAACTGACCAAGCAGTGATAACGGCTGCGATAACAAGTCCGATAACAATCAACGATTCTAGTAAATTAGACATATCTTACTCCTTAATTACCATAACTTCAGCAGCTTTTTGAACACTACTTCTCATCTCAACAGATGATGGATCTACTAATTTATATGGTTTTTGCATTACATCTTGCTGAGCTACTATACCAAGATATGTAAGCACAACTAATATAGATAGTAAAAGAACAGTAGCAATCAGCATACCGCTAACACCGCCAAGACCAAATACAGATCTATTCATATTTTCCATACTATTCTCCTTTTGAAAGCGAGATTATATATTCGCCAACGGCTTTTTCTTGAGTAGGATTAATAAGTCCTGTATCTGTAAATTTAGGCATATGACCGATATCACCACTCTTACCGCGTTTTAAAACTTCTACTACAAAATCGCTTGAACCATATGTGCTAAGATCTGGAGCCATACCATCCATACCCTTACCATCTTCTCCATGACAAGCCGCACAAGTAGCCCATGCCGCACGACCAATCTCTACTAAATCCTCATTTATAGTAGATTTAATAGCCGTTATCTCCTTAGCGGTAAATGCAGCTATTGCCTTAGCAGTAGTCTCATCAATGCCATTATCAACAGCATTTGGCATATCTCCTAGTGGATAGCCTAGACCTTTTGAGCCTTTGATAATAGCATCATAAATGCCTTTTTCGCTACCCCACTCTATCAAATTAGCCGCTTTGCCATTTATCCCATCGCCTGTTATACCATGGCAAGCCGCACATTGGACTAAAAATACTTGCTCACCAATAGCTTTTAACTCATCTTTAGTAGCATTGTGAAATTTCGCTTGGAAGTTTGCATTATATCTTTTTACCTCTTCATTGTATTCTCCAATTTGAGAATATGAATTTAAAGGATAACCAAATAAGAAATACCATATAGCCCAAGCTATAGTCAAAACAAACACCACAGCCCAACCAACCGGTATTGGGTTTTTATACTCGCCTATTCCATCCCAGTTATGCTCACTTAATTCGCCACCTTCTTTTTTCACTTTCATTAGTTTAAATAGCCTACCTACGACAATCAAGGTCAATAAGATAATAGCTATAGCACCAAGAATAGAAAGCGAATTTACATTGTCTTCTAGATTAAACCATTTCATTTTTTAACGCTCCTATTATCATCTTTGTCTGAAGATGAGAGACTCTCAAGAACATCATCTTGTAAATTATCATTTAAGGCTAAATTTGAGTATTTTTCATAATCTTTTCTGCCTACTTTTTCTGACCTTTTTAAATGAAACCAGTAGCTATATAGTATAACCACCATAGCTACTAACATTATATAAAAGCCATAAGCTTGAAGTTCTCTCATAGTCTCTATACTCATAACAAACCCTATTTTAAGCTATTTAGATATGCAATCAATGCGACAATCTGACGAATTTCGCCTCTAGCAAACGCATCTTTCACATCTTGATCTTTCATTTGGCTTATAATAGCCTCCGCTTCTGTTTTTACCTGCGCTTGAGCCTCCTCCCAGCTACCTAGTTTTGGCATACCCTCAATATCATAAGGGACATTAAATACCTTTTTAACCGTTAAAGCTTCAGCATAAGCTGTCTCTATATCAGCATTTTTATTAAACATATGTTTATACGCTGGCATAATAGATCCTGGCACTACGCTTACTGGATCTCTCATGTGATTTTCATGCCAATCAACGCTTCTATAGTTGCCGATTCTAGCGAGATCTGGGCCTGTTCTTTTAGATCCCCATAAAAATGGCCTATCATAAGCAAATTCGCCACTTACAGAATACATACCATATCTATCTGTTTCTGATTTAAATGGGCGAATCAATTGAGAGTGGCAAGCATTACAGCTATCAGCTATATAGATATGGCGACCAGCTAGCTGTAAAACTGTGTATGGTTTTTTATGCTCGACAGGTCTAGCACGATCAGCAAAATCTGGCAAAATTTCCACAATACCAGCATAAGCTATAAAGATAAACACAAATACCGCAAAAAAGAATGGATTTTTCTCTAACCAACTAAACATTCATTCCTCCTTACGCAGCCATCGGTGAAGCACTAACTGGCTCACGATCTATAGGCTTACTTGATGAGATAGATTTCATAATATTGTAAGCAAACATGAAAAATCCGATTAAATACAATAGACCGCCTATAGCCCTAATCCAATAATATGGAATTAAAACAGTAACAGTATCTATAAATGAGTAAGCAAGGTTACCATACTCATCAGTAGCTCTCCACATCATACCTTGAGTAATTCCAGCTATCCACATAGAAGCAAAGTATAAAACTATACCTGTTGTTTGGATCCAAAATTGTGCTTCCATCAAAGATTTGCTATAAAGTTCTCTTTTAAATATGCGTGGAGTCATATGGTATAGTGCAGCCATAGTCATAAATCCAACCCAGCCAAGAGTCCCATCATGGACATGCCCTGGGATCCAATCAGTGAAGTGAGCTAGTGCATTTACTGATTTTATTGAAAGAATCGGTCCTTCAAGAGTAGAGAACATATAGAATGTAGAGGCTAAAATCATAAATTTAATTAGTGGATTTTCTCTTAGTTGTCCCCATTCACCCTTCATTGTCAAAAGCATATTTATAGCTGAACCCCAACTAGGCAAAATAAGAACTATAGAGAATATAGATCCCATAGTCTGCATCCAATCTGGCACCGTAGAGTAGATAAGGTGGTGACCACCAGCCCAAAGATAGACAAACATAAGACCCCAAAATGAGAATAATGATAGCTTGTAGCTAAATATTGGCTGACCACTCTCTTTTGGTAAGAAATAGTAAATTTGTGCGATAATAGCTACTGTAAATACAAACGCAACTGCATTATGACCAAACCACCATTGAACTAATGCATCATTTGTGCCAGCATACATAGATACAGAGTGAATCCAGCTACCCATACCTGTAACTAAACGAGTAGGAACTTCCATATTATTAAATAGATATAGCATAGCCACGCCAAGGAATGTAGCGATATAATACCAAAGTGAGATATAAAGTGTTTTTTCACGGCGAATTCCAATAAGTCCAAATATAGAAACTCCCCATAAAACCCACACAACAACAACTATAATATCAATAGGCCACTCAAGCTCTGCATACTCCTTAGATGTAGAAACACCAGCAAAAAGAGTAATAATTGCTAAAGCTATAACTAGCACATATAGCCAAAAGTGCAACTTGCCTATAAACATTAAAAATTTAGATTCGCTCATAGAGACCTTAAGCACTCTTTGTCCGATATAATACCAGGTAGCAAAGATACCTGATAACATAAATCCATAGATAACGCCATTTGTATGAAGCGGTCTAAGACGACTAAATGTTCCATATTCACCAGCTAGATAGTTAAGATCTGGGTATGCTAGCTGAAAGGCTATCAAAGTACCAATACCCATACCAACTATACCAAAAATAATAGTGGTAAACATGAAGTACTTAGCGACTGTATAGTCGTAGTTCAATGCATTACTTGGCTGCATTAAAAGTCCTCCTGTAAAGTTTATTATCTTTAAAAAATATCTATAATTATATGGTAAATAAAATATAAATTAACTTAAAATAAACAAAATAAATTTAAAATATTTTACATTTAATAAATATGCGTGGAGTTACCGCATTTTAAGGTAACTCTGTAAATAACAAAATTTAATTTAATGTTACGATTTTACTCATTTTTCATCATTTGTTGTGATTTTATAGCCAAGACCAGAGATATTTTTGATTAAATTTGCTCCAATTTTATCCCTAATTCGCTTTACAAATGTTCTAATTGCCGCTTCACTTACCTTCTGACCTGTCCAAACTCTTTGCTTAATATCTTCATGTAAAACCAAAGTATCCATTCTTTGGGTTAAAAGCATCAAAAATGCTATCTCCTTTTTAGTCAAAGATATCTCTACTCCATCGCTATTTATAAGAGCTCTTTTGGCTTTATCAAATTTAACTCCATTACCAAAATCAACTTGAGCTATAAATCCCATATCCTTAGCAAATTTATATATAATCTCCAAAAGCTCCTGCATTTCAACTGGCTTTATTAAATATTTATTAACCCCTGCATCGATCGCACCTAGCAATCTATCTTGATCGCTAAAGGCACTAAGCACAATTACCGGAGTGGATCTAGATATACTCTTAATCTGCTTAGTCATCTCTAGTCCATCTATAATAGGCATTACAATATCGGTAATTACTATATCGGGATTGTATTTTTTAAATTTCTTTAGCCCTTCATCTCCATTTTTAGCCAAAATCAAATTTTTAAAAACGCCATCTATAGACTTAGATACCCAGCTTTTTACATCATTATCATCTTCTACAAACAAAATAGTCAAAGACTTTAAAATCTCATTCACGCTAACCCCTATTAATTATCTCATTTTAATACCATAAATCCTAAATATAAAAGGTAAATTCCATATCCAAGCATAATAAAAAATGAAACTAAATTTATATAATTTTTAAATTTAACACCAATGGCTGACAAAATACCGCCAAACCCCATCATAACTGGAATAGTACTAAGACCAAAAATAGCCATAATCGCCGCCCCTTCTATTATCGATCCACTTCCAAATGAGATAGCTAGAAAATAATATACAACCCCACAAGGCAAAAGCCCGTTTAAAAAACCTAGAATTAGAAGTGATATAGTGCTATTTTTTTGTCTGAATTTACTAAGTAGCGACATTATAAACGAGATTATTTTTTGATTTTCAATACAAGAAAGGAGCCTACCTCTTTTAAAAATGGCAAAAGATAAAATTATTAAGATAACTCCAGCAAAAAAGATAAATAATCCCTTGCTAAAGCCGCTAAAGATAACTGCCGAGCCAAAAAGACCAAACAAAATACCTAAAATCACATAGGCCAAAACTCTACTTAAATGATAACCAAGAGATAAGATAAAATGGGTTATTCTATCTGTTTTGCTAAGCTTAAGATTACAAGCTGCTACAAATCCACCACACATACCAATGCAATGAGAGAGGCTAAAGCCTATCCCAAGGGCAATGGTGGTAAGAATTGTAGTTAGCTCCATTATAAGATTTCTACAAATTTATTAAATATATACTTACTCTCATTTGGCCCACTACTTGCCTCTGGATGATGCTGAACTGAAAAGACCTTGCCACCATTATAGCACACGCCTTCGATTGTATTATCAAAAAGATTTCTATGAGTAATTGTAGCTACTTCACAAATGCTCTCTGGGACATTATAATTATGATTTTGCGCTGTGATCTCTATGCTTTTTGTATCTAAATTTTGAACTGGGTGATTTGCTCCATGTTGTCCAAATTTAAGCTTATAAGTCTCATAACCATAGGCATTAGATAGTAGTTGATGACCAAGACATATACCAAACATAGGGATATTTGCCGCAATTAGCTTTTTGATTTGTGCTATCTCATCTACTAGCATTCTAGGCTCGCCTGGACCATTGCTTAAAAATACTCCATGGATTTGACCTTTATTAAATTTATCTATCAAAACCTCAGCCCTTACATCATGCGGATAAACCTCAAGCTCAAGACCAACGCTACAAAGCTCATTTAATATATTTCTTTTTACTCCATAATCAATCACCGCAACCCTTTTGCCAATGGATTTAACACTACCATAAGATTGATTTTTATGCTCCCATCTTGTGAAAAGATGAGTATATGGCTCTTTGGTGCTAACAACGCTTACATAGTTTATTTCATCGATTCTAGCGCTACTTTCTAAAGCTTTTTTTAGCTCATTTTTATCGCTAATTTGAGTTGATACATATGCTCTTAAATTTCCACCATCTCTTAGCATTTTGGTTAAATACCTAGTATCTATATCATATATTCCGAATTTGCCTTGATCGTAAAAAAACTTCTCAATGCTCTCTTGGGATCTAAAATTACTTGGATTGGCATTAAAATTACGCATAAATACACCACTTGCGTGAATTTTACTGCTCTCTTTATCATCATCATTTATCCCCACAATCCCAATTTCTGGCATAGTAAATATGATAAATTGCCCAGCGTAGCTTGGGTCTGTGATGATCTCTTCATATCCAGTCAAAGACGTATTAAACACAAGCTCCCCAAAGGCACTTCCACCCTTGCCAAAAGCCTTAGCCTCTAAATAGATACCATTTTCTAAATATATATAAGCCTTCATTATATCATTCCTCTTTTGCGAAGCTCTTCTTCATATAATTTCTCAAATATCAAATCATACTCATCTGTGCCTGGGATAACTTTCTTTTTATAGTTTTCTAAGCGGTCAATTACACTATCTTCGATAGCCTCATACTGCTTTAGATAGCTTTCTATGGCGTTATAAATTAAATTTTTTACCCTATTTTCTGAAACTTCATAATCTATTAAATCATCTTTCCATAATTTTTGTAAAATCTCATGTGATAAGCTACTATAACGATCATCATAAGCAAGCATTACGCCAAAATCTTTGGCTAATTTTTTCTTAATGAGCCAAAACATACTCTTGCGATCAACTTGCATAAAATCAATCTCATTTTCATTTTGATCCAAAAGCTCTTTTACACGCTCTTCTAGCGCTCTTTCTTTATTTATATCAACACAAAGAATATCTTTAGCCACAGCCGCTATAGGCTCAGTTCCGCTCTTAAATTTAATAAAACCAGAATTTAATAGATCAATTGCAATTTTTCTTGCTATATATGGAGCATGAGGAAGTTTAATACGCATTTAAATGGCCTTTATAAATTTTTTGGCTAATTTTATCAAAAAAATATATAAAATCAGCTAAAAATAGCAAGATAAATTAAATTTTATTTAGTTGAATTTGACTCTTTAAAAAGCTCATCATTTTTTAAAATTTGGGTAAGTTCAGCTGCGATTTGCGGATCCATTTTAGCAAAAATTGCAGATATTTTCTTAGCTTCAAGTGAGTGTAAAACCTTAGCTGCCTCATCTCTTGGAAGTTGCGAAATTATCGTAGCTGCTGGAGCGTCTTTCATCTTGGCATATATCTCTAAAACCTTATCGCTTGTAATGCTTTTTAACTCAGATAAAATTTTTTCATTTTTCTCAAGCATTTTTTTAATATTCTCTTCTTTTTGAGCTATTATCTCTAAGGTTTTATTTAAATCTTGCTCTTTGGCTAAAATTTGAGCTTCACGCTGATTAAATAAAGTAGTAGTAGCCGCCCTATAAGCCTCTAGCTCCTGGCGTGAGCTATCTATGAGTTCTAAATTCTTAGCGATATTAGCCTCTCTATCAGCTAAAATCTCATCGCTATTAGCATATAAAAATGTGTTTAAAATAAGTATAAAATATATAAATTTCAAATTCTATCCTTATTTCAAAAATGAGTATCTCATAGTGCCTAGCTCATCAAGCTCTTTGCTCTCTTTTTTCTTAAGGTTTTTTAGCTCTTTTTGTATCTCTTCTCTTTCCATATATTTGACTTTTTCTAGCTCTATATATGCTTTTTTATACTTAGATTCAAAGTGCATAATCTCCTTTTGCATAAGTAGCATTTTCTCTTTTATCTTATCTTTTTGACTTCTTAAGAGCTTTTGTTGTTCGATTGTGGATTTAATTTTAGATGATGAGCCGCTTTTTGGAAATTTACTCATATTTATCTCAGTATTTATAGCATCCATAGAGCGACTAAGCTCACGAAACATCGCCTTAGATTTAGCTAGGCTCATCTCAATCTTATTTAGCTCCTCTTCTCTAACCTTTACAATTTGCGAAAATTTATTATTCATCTTAGTATTGTATCGCTCCTTTCTGGGCTAGTAGAGATAATGCTAACTCTAACTCCTGTTAGCTCCTCTATCCTTTGTATATATCGCTTAGCATTTTGCGGAAGATCATCATAATTTTTAATCCCGCTAATGCTATCCCAACCTTCAAGCTCTTCATAAATAGGAGTTACCTCATCTAAATTTACTGGCACATAATCTATAATCTCGCCTCTATACTCATAAGCTTTGCAAATTTTAACACTCTTAAATCCATCTAAAACATCTAATTTCATCAACGCATAGCTATCTACTCCATTTAGCTTTGAAGCATATCTTACGGCTACTGCATCTAGCCATCCACAGCGTCTTTTTCTGCCAGTAGTGGTGCCATACTCCTTGCCTACTTCGCACATTATATCCCCATCTTTGCCGTGATCTTCAGTAGGGAATGCACCATTGCCAACCCTTGTTGTGTAGGCTTTTAAAATTCCAATCACATTTCCTATGCTTTTTGGGCTTAAGCCAAGACCCGTACAAGCACCAGCTGAGATTGTATTTGAGCTAGTAACATATGGATATGTGCCATGGTCAATATCTAAAAGTGTGCCTTGAGCCCCTTCTAAAAGAATTTTCTTATTCTCATCTATGGCTTTCCATAGAATTTGAGTAGTATCAGCAATGTATGGCGATAGAGAATTTTTAAATATTTCAAGCTCTTTGTATATCTCATCTTTGCTAGGTATATTCACCCCAAGAGCGTCTAAATAAGCCCTATTGGCCTCAAAATCGCTTATTAAATTTTCGCTAAGTTGCTTAGGATTAAGCAATTCGCCAACCCTATGCCCCGTGCGACTAATCTTATCAGCATACGCTGGGCCAATGCCTTTGCCAGTGGTGCCTATGGCTTTATCCCCTTTTAATCTCTCTTTGGCTTGGTCTATTAAGGAGTGATGCGATAAATTTAAGTGTGCCCTATCGCTGATATAAAATCTCCCTTTTAAATTTTCAAACTGCGACATCTCTTTTATAAGCACTTCAGGATTTACCACCACGCCATTGCCTATAATATTTATTATATTAGGGTGCAAAATTCCGCTTGGAACTAGATGCAAAGCGTATTTAACCCCATCTACCCATATAGTGTGTCCAGCGTTGTGTCCGCCACCGCTTCTACATACCAAATCATAATTTTGTGAGAGCATATCGACAATTTTACCCTTGCCTTCATCTCCCCACTGAATTCCAACAATTAAATCCGCTTTTGTCATATCAATCCTTCTATTTGCTTCTTAAATTCTCTATCACAGCATCGCTAAATATAGCAAATCCCGCTGAAATATTACCATCTATCTCATAGCTTCCGCCACTACTTAAAATACTATTATCGCATAAAAACCTAAAAAATAGCTTATCATAATATCGCATTTTGGAGTAGTATAAAGGTGCGTATATGCGTTTTTCGTAGTTACTAGCTAATCCCTTAATGGAATTTAAAGGCTCTTTTAACTCGCTTGGGGCAATAGCGATTACTGAGTCTATATCTGCGTCGCTTTTAATGTTAGCAAGGCGATTTAGCCATGGTAAATCAAGACCCAATATCACCTCTAATCTGCCATTTTCAAAGACGCTAATTGGTAAATTTAAAAGCTGGCATATTATCTTTGGAATTTGGATATTGCTAATTTGTAAGTGCGCCTCAATGCCAAATTCCTTAAAAATTTGACTAACAATATCAATACAAGGCATTATACTACTATCGCCTAGTATCTCAGCGCCTATTTGGTAGATCTCGCTATTTGGGTATTTAAATACTGGCTGGATATAAAACCATCTTTTTGTATTGCTATCTTTTAGCCTTTTTGTGGCTATCCGCACGACATCGATGGTGCTATCGCTACGAAGTGCAATCTCTAAATTTTGCTTATCACCAAAGCGTATTAAATTCTCAGGCTTTACGCTAACTCTTTGATGATGGCTAAAATATGGAGTAATAATTTCACTAAAACCGCTACTTTCTAAAATATCTGCCGCTTTAGACTCAATCTGTCTTTTTAGCTTAGCACTAGAGCCAAAATATAGCTTAGAGCCATCTGGAATATCGTGCTCGTAAATCTTTTGCGTATCCAAATTCAAATCTCTCTCCTTACTCCATAATTTTATAAAATGATGCTATATAGCGTTGGATTATGCCGTGTTCATCTTTAATAGCTGTTATAACCAAATGCTCCAAATAGACCTCACCTGCGCGATTTTTGTTATAAATTTTCCCACTCCAACTACCAAAATGCTTTATATCAGACCACATTTTAGCATAAAATACATTATCGTGCCTATCTGAGCGTAATATTTGTGGGGTTTTGCCTATTATCTCATATTTGCTATATCCTGTAATCTTAGAGAAACTATCATTAATATCAAGGATATTCCCATTTACATCGCATATCATAATGCCATTAATAGAGCTTGACATTATAGCATTTGTTAATGCACTTTGGACTATATAGTTTTGATGGTCGCTAATATCAGTAGCAGTTCCGATAATCTCATCAGAATCATTTAGCGTATCTAGAGCTTTGGCTTTTATTTTAGTATAAATTTGCTTACCATCTTTTTTAATTAATCTTATATCGCACTCAACAAGCCTTGAAGTGCCTTCTATATATCTATCTAACTCATCTATTAATATATCAATATCATCTCTATATACAATTTTATAAATATCTTCAATGGAGCTAACACCCATATCAATGCTATTTTTATAGCCTAAAAACTCCACAAAATCAACGCTAAATTTCAAAGCCCCACTCTTAGCAAAATACTCAAATCCCAGCAAATCACTACTTAAAATTCTACTTTCGCATCTTTTTAATTTGTTTGTTAAAATCTCTTTTAATATCTCTTGATCTGTATTATCTAATAAAAACATTATAACTTCTATTTGTCCATTTATATTCTTACTGCTTGATACAAATACCCTAAACCACCCATACTCTCCACTTGCTAATTTAAATCTATATGAGCGATCAAGCTCTTTTTTTGTATCATATATGCTATTTTCTAGCTTGATTTTACGCTCAATTTCTAGGCTTAAAGAGGCTATATCATCGCTATGACACAGAGCTTTAATATCTATATTTTTTTCATCACTTTGGATTAGTAAATTTATATTTGAGCTTAGCTCAGTAGCTACCCAGTGATCTGCATATGTAAATTTAACCACAATCGCTGGATTATTCTCTATTATAGCAATTTCGCTATTTAAGCTTTCAATCTTCTCTTGTGCTTTTGTAGCATCTAATATAATCATAAAATATGAATCATTAAAATATAAACTTACTGGCGTGCTAATAACCTCAACAAATTTAATCTCACCATTTGAAAGTCTATGCTTATGATATGATGCTTTGGTATCATAATTTATCTGAATATCAAATATACTCATAGTCAAAAGCTCACCCTTAGAATATCCATAAAAATCCACCGCACACCGACTAGCGTCCATTATGCTACCATCTTTAGCATCAATAAATAAGATCTTTATATCACTCTTATCAAATAGCAAACTATAATACTCTATATAATATTTTAAGCTATTTTGAGCCCCGATCCACGATGTAAAAAACTCATAAATATTCTTATTAATATGGTAAAAATCTAAATTTGAAATCGGCTCAATGACCTCTTTGGCTACAAGTCTTTCAATAAATATTTTGGTATTTGCAATTGGTAAGATAAGATTATTTCTAATATATAAAATTACCTCTAAAAATAGAGCCAAAAGTATAATCACAAAGGTAGAAAAACCAAGATAAGCAACTCCATCTACACTACTATCAGAAAATATAAAATAGAGACCAAAAACACTCATAGTAACAAACATTACTATGATAATTATAGCTCTTTTAAGTAGCCCAGAAGCAAGGAAAACTCTGCCTTGTTGCATATATCTAAACCTTTGGCATAAGTGAATTTACGCAATGTAAGCCTAAATTCTACCTAAATTTTAATAAATTCAAGCTAAATATATATTTTTAAGAAAGCTTTGGTTTAAATTTGGCTAAAATGGCACAATGAAGTTTATAATATTAGCAATTTTGACTAGCATTATCATCAGTGGCTGCACCTTTAAATCCCCACTTTTAAATCTAAACTCCATCTATGATACATATACAATTAGCAAGGACGAGCGAGGTATTTACACCATAATAAAAGATAATATAATCCAAAAAAAGATCCAAGCCAAAATCCTAGCAACACCAAATTTAAGCAACTTCCACATAGATGTAGTCTCACAATGGGCTGAAGTGTTGCTAATTGGCGAGGTGGCTAGTATGAGTGATAAGATGGAGCTAATCAATCTAGCTAAAAATACAATGGGGGTAAATCATATCAAAACATATATAAATTTAAAAACAGAAAATTCTTGTCACTTTACAGATGAACTAGCCATACTAACTAAAATCAAAACCAATCTCATCAGCGATCCGCTTATAGATAGCACAAATATAAATATCCATATTATCCAATGTGATGTTGTATTTAGCGGTGCGATCGCAACGATAGAGCAAGAGAAACGAGCCCTTTGGTATGCTTTACATACTGATGGGGTAAATAGTGCTTATTCATTTTTACATATTTTAAAATAGTAATTAAATTTAATTTAACATATTTTTAACATACTTTTGAAATAATTTTGCCAAATTTAACTCAAAGGATAGGCAATGAAAGTCTCTAAACCAATAGCCACCACAGCCACTATAGCTACATTTGCCATTGTCGGCGTTACTGGTGTTTTTATGTTTTTTAATCTTAAAAGCTATGGCATCAAAATAGCCCACGAATATATCGGTATGGCAATGGTGATTGCCTGTGTGCTTCACATATTTGCTAATCTTGCCCCATTTAAGAAGTATTTTACTGGCAAAAAGCTTGGCTTTATCAGTGCTACCATAATAGCTGCTATAGTATTTATGATTTTTGCTCCAAATTCAAACAAGTCAAAACTACCGCAAAAAGAGCTATACTCTAGCTTTATGAATGCGAATTTAAGTAGTGCAATGGCAGCTTTAAATAGCGATAAAACCGCATTTGAAAAATACTTAAATAGCAAAAATATTAAATTTGAAGATAGTAGCATTAAAGAGTTTATCTCTAAAAATAATTTAAATGAAGTAGAATTTATAAATACTCTTTTAAATCGCTAAATTTTAGAGCCATCTTAGGCTCTAAATTGACTTTTTATAAAATGAAAAGATCAACGCAGGAAGTAAGATTAACGCCCCAAGAAGCATCATTAGCATAACCAAATCAGTCAAAACGCCAAAATATATAGTCGGCCAAAAATTAGATAGACTCATCACACTAAAGCCTAAAAATATCGCAAATGATGTATAATACATCGCATAGCCAATGCTTAAATGAGAATTTAAAATTGAACGCTTAATACCATAAATACGGCTTTCGCTCTTAAATCTATGAATATAGTGGATAATATCATCAACGCCAATCCCAAAGCTAATAGCTGCTATGGTGATACTCATAATATCAAGGGCAATTCCAGCTATTCCCATCACGCCAAATACCACACAAAGTGGGACTAGATTAGCAATTATGCCAATAATTGAGAGCTTAATACTCCTAAATATCAAAATAAAAACCAAAAATAGCGCCAAAACAACAAAGATAATCGTATCAGCTTGAGAGGCAAATAGAGCTTGGAGCATATTATTATAAAGCACCATTATACCAGCTACTTCTATCTCTACTGGCTCATTTTCAAGCAAAGATTGTAGATCTTTTTTTAATGATTTTATAAACTCATCTCGCTTTAAATTTGGATCACTATCAAGTGTTCTAATGCTAAATCTAGCTTCATTATTTTCTATATTTATATATGGAGTTAAAATCAGCTCCTTATACTCACTTGGCAAATTTTTATATATTAGCGAAAGGGATAGCGGATCAAGCTCTTTATTGTTATTTACACTCTTGCCTACTTCTAATAGGGTTGCTAGTGAGCCGACATTGCCGATAAAATCACGCTCTTGTAGAAATTTATCCACTTTTTTGATAATCTCAAGCTTATAGCTATTAAACCAATATTCAGGCTCGTTAGTAGCAAATTCATCTTCAAAATCCCCTAACTCATCATTGCTATACTCATCTTTGATAGAAGCAAATTTGATAATCACATCAAGTGGAATTGTCCCACCTAGCTCTGTATCTATAACCTTCATACCTTGGTAAATTTCGGTATTTGACTTAAAATAACCTATAAAGCTATTTTCAACCCTTAATTTACTAACACCATAAATCCCAATTATCACAATAATAAAGCTAATAATATAAACAATATATGCCCTTTTAATGGCTATTTTCGCACACCAGTGTGTGAATTTAAAGCTATTTTCAAAGCTCATTTTTGGCTCTATTTTCTTAAGCAGTGTAAGCAAACTACCAAAGACAAAAAACGCCACAAAAAGCGATATAGAGATACTCACGCTCATCATCATTCCAAGCATAATAATAGGCTTAATATCACTTAAACAAAGTGATAAAAATCCAATCACAGTAGTCAAAATCGCAAAAAAACATGGCTTAAATTTTGATCTAAGAGTGAGATAAACTAGCTGAATATTCGTATAATCTCTATGCTTAAAATATAGCTCACGATAAGCAACGATCAAATGTATAACAACTGATATAGTAATAATAAGCTGAAGTGCTATATAATTAGAGCTAATCACGGTAATCTCATACCCTAAAAGCCCAAACAAACCACTAGCTAAAACCACGCTTAAAAAGCAAACTACAATAGGTAAAATCACAAATCTAATCTGCCTAAAAAATAGCCACAAGCAAAATCCAAGTAGTAATAATACGCCACTTCCATACACTAGCAAATCACTCTTAACAAAGCTCACCATATCATCAGCTATCATACTAATTCCGCCTAAAAATAGCTTCTCATCGCCACTATGACGCTTGATAATCTCCCTTATTTGACTAATGGTTTGATGCTCTAAAATACGCTGAGAATCCCTATATTTTTTAAACTCACTCTCCAAATTTTCAACCATATTTTGATCTAGATTTGGCTGCTCTTTTAATCTAGCTCTTTGCTCGATAAAATTAGCATATTTCTCATCATCTTTTAAATTTACCACAATTGAAGTGGTCTTAAAATCACTACTTACGAGCGAATTTTTGTATAATGGGCTATTTGTTAGCTCCATTTTAGCAGCATTCATATCAATGCCAGCCTTACTTAGATTTGGCACATTATCTACAAGTTCGCTGATAGTTAAATTTGGATTATTTGTTAGAAGTGGCGCTTTTAATATAGAAAATACAGAATCCACACTTTGTAATTTCTCAAGATCATTTGATATAGCCTCAATCTTGCTTAAGCTCTCCTTGCTTAATAGATTAGAATTTGGCTTATAGGCGATGATGAGAAAATTCTTACTCTCATAGTGTTTTACAATCTCTCTATAAATGGCTAGGTCTTTATCATTTTCTAAAAGTAAAGTTTGGGTTGAAGCATCAATCTCTAATTTATATGAAAATACTCCAATCCCAATGGATATAGCTAGGTTCAATGCCAAGACTAATTTAGGAAATAAAACTATAAATTTAAATATCTTTTTCATTTAATGGTTGTATTGTTATCTAAATTTACACTTTGCAATCTCTTTATAATCTCGTTAAAATCAGTATTTTGCGATAAATCACTAAATTGACTTCTATAGCTTTGAATTATACTAACCCCCATAATATCTATATCATAAATTAGATAATCACTCCCATTAGCAGGGTGGAATTTAAGTATCAACGGGTAGTTTTCACTCTTATTTTTTATAATCGCATGAGCATTATATCGATTTTTATTTGTCAGCTCACCTTTTACAAACTCAATCTCTTGGTCGCTATAATATCCAAGCTTTTGAGAAAAAGATAGCTTTAAATTTGATACAAAAAGCCTTTGAAATTCATCTTGCTGGCTACTATTTAGAGCTTTATACTGCTTAGAAAGTGAGAGTTTAGCCATCAAAGAGTAATCAAAATAACCATCAAAAAGCTCAAAAATCTTAAGCGGTTTTTGCTCTTTGCTTATCTTATTATCGCTCATTATATTCAAAGCTTTTTGAAAATCCGCTCTAAGCGTATCATCAATACTTTTAAGCTCGATAGAAAAAGATATTGTGTAAATTAAAGATAGTAAAATTAAAATTCTCTTCATGCTCTACTCCTGAATTTGTGCGTTTCTGCGTTGTTCATATCCATCTTTTAAGAATGCGTATAGATCGATTGTGCCGTTAGTTAGTTTATTATACAGCTCTGGATCTTTAGAACCATCATTGATTACCCGCCATGATTTTGCTATTAAATTTAGATGAAAATATCTATTTGCATTATCTGTAAATATCTCATTTGTATAGCTCATTGGATTGATAAAAAAGTCGCCACTCATACCTATTAAATCCCGCAAATTTGTCTGACCTAAAAATGGTAACACAATGGGAAATCCACCGCCAACACCCCAATAGCCAAGAGTTTGCCCTAGATCCTCATCATGCTTTTTAAGCCCATATACATTAGTAGCTACATCGCTAATTCCGCCAAAACCAACTATAGTATTAGCGATAAATCTTAAGCTCTCTTCACTAGCATTTGCAAATTTAAGTTGTAATACATTATTAACTAATCTAATAGGAAAGAGTAGATTATCAAAAAAATTGCTTATAGCATCTTGAGCTGGATTTGGCATCATATAGTCATAGCCTTTAAATGTCGGTATCAACACATTTTGATAAAATATATGGTTAAATTCTGTCATAACTCTATTATACCCACTTAGCGGATCAAAGCTATCTTGAGCGATATACTCATCTTCAAATGAATCAATATCAGTAGCAAAACAGCTAATGATAAAGATAAAATTAACAAAAAAGATCCTAAGCATAAATAAGCTCCAAAAATAAAAAGCTAGTATTATATTAAACTCAACCTTAAGTTTAGTATAAACAATAAATTTACTATATTTAATCTATTTATTTTTAAATTTAGTAAAATATATGCCAATTTTTAATAAAAAAATATTATAATACACTTAAAAAATAAATTTATAAAGAGGTTTTTATGAAAGCACGAATAAATCTTGAGCTAATTTTAAACGATGAAGTGGTGCTTTTGCCAAAACATATTAAGCTTCTAAAAGCTCTAGATGAGACTAGAAGTATTACCAAAGCTGCAACTGTAGTGGGTATATCATACAAAAACGCTTGGGATTGCCTAGATTTAATCAATTCCAAAGCCGATGAGCCGCTCATTCTAAGGGTCGATGGCAAGAGAAAAAATAGCGGTAGTGAGCTAAGCCAATACGCAAAAGATATAATAGATAAATATGATGCAATCTTAAAGGCTCAAAACCACTTTCTAAATGAAATTTGTAATGATTTAGATGGCGATATTATAAGTAACTTAAAGGGGATAAATATGAAACTAAGCGCTAGAAATCAGCTCCAAGCTACAATCACAGATATTGAAATTGGTGCGGTAAATGCCCAAATCACCGCTAAATTAAGCGATGGAGTGTTACTAAAATCCATAATCACAATAGATAGCCAAAAAGAGTTAAATTTAGAAGTTGGCAAGGAGATTATCTTTGTTTTTAAAGCCTCAAGCGTGATTTTAGCTAAAACTGATGATAAAGAGTTAAAAATTTCAGCAGCAAATAAACTAAAAGGCAAGGTTACTCAAGCAACCTTAGGTGCGGTAAATGCGAAAATTTCTGTAAATATAGGTCATAACCAAATAATCCACGCAATAATCACAAATGAATCAGCTCAAGATATGAGAATTAATGTAGGCGATGAAGTTGAGCTATTTATAAAAGCTAGCCATATAATTATCGCTACACAAGCCTAATTTACACAATTTAATCTAGCTAAATTTTGGCTAGGTTAGCTATCTTTAAAATATAAATATATAATTTATATGTATAAATATCATTTTATTTATAGCCTATTTACTATTTAATCATATAATTTTGAAGTATAAATTTAAAATATAAAGGATAAATAATGAGAACACTTCTACTTCTCCTAGCCTTTGTGATTTGCTCTTTTGCTTCAAACCTTAATGTCGCCGCTGCGGCAAATACTGCTTATGCCCTTGAAGAGATAAAGCGTAAATTTACCAAGCTTCACCCAGACGCTAAAATCAACATCACACTAGGCTCAAGCGGCAAATTAGTAGCTCAAATCAAAAATGGAGCCCCATTTGATCTATTTTTAAGTGCTAATATAGGCTTTGCAGATACATTATACAAAGATGGCTTCGCAGTAGATAAACCACAAATATACACTAGCGGAAGCGTAGCAATACTAAGCGTAAGAGGCTATGAGCCAAGTCTAAACTCACTACAAAACAAAGATATAAAAACAATAATAATCGCAAATCCTAAAACCGCACCATATGGAGCCGCCACAATCGAGGCTTTAAAAAATGCTGGAATTTATGATGAAATAAAGCATAAAATCATAGAATCAAATAGCATAGGAGATGCTCTAAATCAAACTATAAAAGCTGGAGATATAGGATTTGTAGCAGCTAGCGCTCTAAAGGCTAAGCAAATGCTACAATATACCAACTACTCTATCCTTGATAGCTCACTTCATACTAGCATAGACCAAGCGATGGTAATTTTAAATAACGGCAAAGATAATAAACTAGCTAAGGCGTTTTATGACTTTATCCTAAGCAAAACCGCTCAAGATATATTTGCTAAATTTGGGTATAAATCAATCGACTAGGCTAAATTATGATTAATTTCCACTGCCAAAAATCATTTAATGGATTTGAGCTTGATGCGAAATTTAGTGTAGAAAATGGTGAATTTGTCGCACTATATGGCAAGAGTGGTAGTGGTAAAAGCACGATATTAAGGCTACTTGCTGGATTTGATAAGCCAAATAGCGGAGTAATTAGTAATAATGAGCAAATTTATTATAATAAAGATATATTCTTACCACCACAAAAGCGAAATATAGGCTATCTTTTTCAAGATTATGCCCTATTTCCTAATATGAGTGTAATGCAAAATCTACTATTTGCTAAAAATGATATTAAATTTGCCACTGAGCTGCTTGAATTAACCCAGCTTTTAGAGCTTAAAAATGCCTATCCCCATACCCTCTCAGGCGGTCAAAAGCAACGCACAGCCTTAGCAAGGGCTTTGATGAGACGCCCTAAACTACTGCTTTTAGATGAGCCGTTATCTGCTTTGGATATAAATTTACGCACTAAACTCCAAGAGTATCTAAGCCAAATTCATAAAAAATATGGTATGAGTATAATTATAGTTAGCCATGATAAAAATGAGATTTATAGACTTGCAAGCCATGTATTTATAGTAGATAGTGGCAAAATTATCCAAAGTGGCTCGCCAAAAGAGCTGTTTTTAAACTCAAATTCGCACCAAAATATCGATTTTCTAGCCACGATTTTAGAGATTAATCAAAACTTAATCACTTGCGAATATGCAAATCAAATTTACCAAATCACCTTACCAAATAGCCTAAATAGCCTAAAAATCGGCGATACCATCACTCTAAGCACACAAATATCAAATCTAAAGGTTACTATATGATAGATTGGACGCCACTACTATTATCATTTAAATTAGCTTTAATAACAACAATTATACTATTTATCATCTGCTTATTTTTTGCTTATACTGTGGCTAGGTGTGAATTTAGATTAAAGCCCGTTATCGAAAGTGTAGTATCATTGCCACTTGTGCTGCCGCCATCGGTGCTTGGATTTTATATCTTAATACTTCTATCTCCATACTCATTTTTGGGTGAATTTATGCAAGAGTATTTTGATATTAGACTTGTTTTTAACTTTACTGGCCTTGTAATTGCTAGCTGTATCTACTCATTGCCATTTATGTTTTCACCCATATTATCAGGGTTTAAATCCCTGCCAAATTCGCTTATAGAGGCTAGCTATAGCCTTGGTAAAGGCAAGATTACTACCTTATTTTGCGTAGCTATGCCAAATATCAAGCCATCATTGCTAAGTGCGATTATCATTAGCTTTGCTCATACTTTAGGCGAATTTGGGGTAATTTTGATGATTGGTGGGAGCATTGATGGAGAGACTAAGGTTGCTAGTATTGCTATTTATGATGCTGTTGAGATACTAGACTATAAACTAGCACACATATACTCAGCCATTATGCTAATAATTAGCTTTGTTGTGCTGTTTTTAGTCTATTTTATAAACCAAAAAATAGAGAAAAAGTAGTATAATAATCAAATTTATTTTAAAGGAATTTGATGAAAAATATATTTTTTTCTCTGATAATTAGCCTAATATTTTTAGGTTGTGGTAGTCCTGCTTTTACTAGCTATCTTGCTACTTCTAATCCCATTTTTATAACTGAAAATATCAAGGGCAAAAGCTTTAGCATATATTCACAAAACTTAAGTGAAAATTTCGATATCAATCTAAGCTCTGCCCTAATCCAAAATGGCTATAAAAAAGCTGATAAAAATCCAGATATTACAATCAAAATAGCCTTAAATTACCTAAGGCAAAATAGCGATATTAAAAATAATAATTTTATGGAATTTGGCTTTGGAAGTGGCGGTTTTAGACATATTGGCTTTGGAAGTAGCTTTGGTAATGGATATGAGAGTGAGTATTTTTACGACGCTCAAGCCTCGCTATATATCGCTATTAAAGATGGCAAAGATTATCAAACAAATTTAAATTTACAAAGTCAAAAATCTAGTTTTAGCTACTCACAATCTCAAGCTACAGAGGATTTTCAATCCAAAATAATAGCTAAGATTATAGAGATTTTAAATGGCTTTTAGGCTGATATTTCTAAAGCCATTTAAAATGATTAAAATAATATATTTTTTAACATTAAAATAAACATAATTATATATAGCCCTAGAGCTAACCTTTTTTGAGTTATTTTATCAATTTTATGACCAAATTTAACACCAAAATAGACCCCAATTATAGAGCCAATCCCAATCATCAAGCCACTTTTATAATCCACTAGCCCAGCACTTCCTAGGCTGATAAGTCCAGAAAATGAGCTAAATATAACAAAAAATAGCCCAATTGATATGGCCTTTTTAATATCCATTTTCAAAAATCCCACAAATATCGGAGTTAAAAATAGCGCTCCGCCAATCCCAGCAGATATAGCTACAGCACCCACAAAAACCCCCACAATAAACATTACAAATTTAGATATATCTTTTGGATTATCATTTACTACATCAGCTTGAAAAAACTTAATTATAGCCACAAAAAGTATAAAAAGCACCGCTAATTTAAGCACAATACCAGGCATATTTAAAACGATAAATCCACTAAAACTAGCCCCCAAAAGCCCACCAATACCAACTACAATCCCATCATTTAAAACTAATTTTTTATTTTTATAATTTATATAACTACCAAACATCGCCCCCATAAACATCTGAAGCACACTAATACCAATTGCACTCTTAATATCAAAACCCAAATTTAGCAGTATCGGAACCAAAATCGTCCCCCCACCAATCCCAAAAAATCCGCTAATAAACCCCACGCCAACCCCAATAGCGACAAATAACGCAATCAAAAAATAGATAGTATCGCCAGATAAGATCATATCAACCATTTTTACACCTTAAATTTAATGCCAAATTATAGTAATCCTAAGATAAAATCTAGCTTTGAAATAGTAATTTTTAAGATTGATAAAGAAAATTTTTTGTATAATATTTTTTTAAAAAAACTTTTTGGAGCTAATATGCTTTTACTCTGTGATCCAACCATATATTTTAGAGAAATTTTACGCCAATATCCAAAATCTTATCTAGCTGAAGATGAGATGCAAGTCATCATCGGTATTGATTGTGATTATATTAGCGGAGATGATTTTGCTAAATTAAATGAGAGGATTAAAAATGGCAAAAAAATCTCAAATTTTGCCGGACTTTTTGGGATTTTAAGCTACGAAGCTGTATATAAATTTGAAAAAATCGCAGATATAAAGCCATATTTATACGAGTTCCCAATATATCATTATAGCGATGCTAAAGCATATTTACACTATGATAAACAGAGTAAAATTTATGGCTTTTATGGGGATAGCGGATACTTTAATAATCTAAAAGATATAAAGCCTCTAGTCAAATCAGATAAAAGCTATTTCTACACCATAAAAAGCGATCTAGATAGCCAAAAAACCGATTATCTAAATATGATTAAAACGGCTAAAAATTATATAAAAAATGGCGATATCTTCCAAGTAGTTTTATCTAAAACTTTAGAATTAGAAAGCGATTTTGACCCACTTGAATTTTATGAAATTTTAAAATCCCAAAATCCTAGCCCATATATGTTTTATTATCCAAGCGAATTTGGCACCATCGTAGGTAGCAGCCCTGAGCTTGTAGTAGAGATCAAAAAAGGCATTATCCACACAAGTCCAATTGCTGGAACAAGAAAACGAGGGATTGATGCCAATGAAGATGAAGCGATAAAAAAAGAGCTTTTAAGCGATGAAAAGGAGCTTAGCGAGCATAGAATGCTAATTGATCTAGCTAGAAATGATATAGGCAAATTCGCCCTTCCAAGTAGCGTAAAAGTTACAAATCCTATGCATATCAAGCTATATGAGAGCGTAATGCATATTGTAAGTGATATTTACGCAGAGCTAAGTAGCTCATCAACGGCAATGGAGGCGATAACTACGATATTTCCAGCTGGAACCCTTAGCGGAAGCCCAAAGATTAGAGCAATGCAGATTATAAATGAGCTTGAAGGGCATAGTCGTGGAATTTATGGTGGTGGGATTGGATTTTGGCATTTTAATGGAGATATGCAAATGGCAATTCTCATTCGCTCAGCAATCTTCGTGCCAAATTCAGACTCAAATAGCGTATTTATCGGAGCTGGCGCTGGGATAGTGTGGGATAGCGATGCTAAAAATGAGTATGAAGAAATTTGCAATAAACGAAAAAGTTGCCTAAAGATCTTTGAGCAATACGCAACCAAAAGGGATAAATAATGATTTTGATGATAGATAATTACGATAGTTTTGTTTATAATATATATCAATATATTTTAGACACGACTAAAGAGCCTATAAAATGCGTTAGAAATGATGAGATTACAATTGATGAAATTAAAGCCTTAAATCCATCTAAAATTATCCTAAGTCCAGGACCAAAACACCCTAAAGATAGCGGAGTTTGCCTTGATATTTTAAGAGCGAATTTAGGCATTCCTATACTTGGAATTTGCCTTGGGCATCAAGCCATTGGGCTAGTAAATGGAGCTGATATTAAGGTGCTTGATATCCCAGTTCATGGTAAAATTAGCCAAATCAAAACCCAAAACGATAGCATAATCTTTGCTGGATTACCAAGTGAATTTAATGTGATGAGATACCACTCTTTATATGTGGATAATCTCCCGCCAAACTTGCAAGCCACAGCATATAGTAGCGATGGGGTTTTAATGGCGTTAGAGGATAGGCAAAATCAAATTTTTGGGATACAATTTCACCCTGAGAGCTTCTTTAGCCAGTATGGAAAGCAGATAATTACAAATTTTCTCCTACTAAATCAAACAAAAGACGAAAGCCCTAAAAAGGCAAATTTCGCTCCATTCCTTACAAAACTCCAAAAAGGCTTTGCGCTTGATAGTAGCGATTATGAGATAATTTGCAAAGAGATCTATAATAAAAATTATGATGAAATTCAGCTTGGTGCTTTGCTAGTTTTAATAAGCGAAAAATCACTATATCCAGATAGCCTTGCTGCACTTGTAAAAAATATACTAAAATACTCAACTACATATAATGATAACTCGCCGATGATGGATATAGTGGGCACAGGTGGCGATGCTTTAAAAACCATTAATATCTCTACAACTTCAGCTTTCATACTAGCCTCTTTAGGCATCAAAGTAGCTAAACACGGCAACAAAGCCATAACATCTAAAAGCGGCAGTAGCGATGTTTTAAGCCAAATTGGCATAGATTTAGATAGTGATATAAAGCGTCTAAAATCTAGACTAAATAGCCAAAATTTAGCCTTTTTCCATGCTCCATACTTTCATCCTATTACAGCTTCTGTGCGTGATGTAAGATTAAGGCTTGGAGTGGGAACTGTGTTTAATATCCTTGGGCCACTTCTTAATCCGAATTTAAGCCTTAGCAATCAAGTAGTGGGAAACTATCTTGAAGAAGTTAATGGGCTAATTGCGGCTACTTTATTAAATTTAGGTCGCAAACACGCTCTTGTCGTGCATGGCATGGACGGAATGGACGAGATAAGCCTTTGTGATGAGACACTAATACACGAAGTAAAAGATGGCAAAATACTTGAGTATAAGATCACTCCAGAGCAATTTGGCTTTAATAGGGCATTTCACGCTGATATCGCTGGTGGAGATGCTAGTTATAATGCTGATATTTTAAGAGCTACGCTAAAAGGAGAGCTTAGTGGGGCTAAATTTGATATAGTGCTTTTAAATGCGATGTTTGCCCTATATGCTGCAGATGGTGCTAACTCACCACTAGAGGCTAAAGATATAATCTTAAATGCGATTAAAAGCGGTAAAGTTTGGGAGTTTTATAAAGACTACACCGGAGATAATAGGTGAGCAAAAATACAGAGTATTTGACAAATCAACTAATTAGCTATTTGGGTAATAAAAGATCGCTTTTAGGCTCGATTGATAGCGTTGTATGCGATATAAAAAAAGAGCTTAGAAAAGATAAAATCGCATTTGCTGATGTCTTTAGCGGTAGCGGAGTGGTCGCAAGACTAGCTAAAAAGCACTCCAATTTGATATTAGCAAATGATTTGGAAAAATACTCTTTTGTTATAAATTCATGCTATTTAGAAAATTCAGATAATGAGCTTATATCAAACTTAAAGCAAATTCACAATAAAATTTTACAAAATTACACCCCGCAAGAGAGCTTCATCAGTGAAATTTACGCCCCAAAAGATGATAAAAATATCCAAAAAGGCGAAAGAGTTTTCTACTCAAGGCAAAATGCTTTGATTCTAGGCGGTTTAAGAGATGAAATATCTAAAATTCCAACTGAATTTCAAAAATATTTTATAGCTCCACTTCTTAGCCAGGCCTCCATTCACTCAAACACCGGTGGCGTTTTCAAGGGCTTTTATAAGGATAAAGATGGCATTGGGAAATTTGGCGGACAGGGCGAGAATGCTTTAAAGAGAATTTTAGGCAAAATAGAGCTTGAAATGCCGATTTTTTCAAATTTTAAAAGCGAATTTAAGGTATTTCAAAATGACGCTTATGAATTTGCTAAACTAGCTCCAAGCGTGGATATAGCGTATTTTGATCCGCCTTATAATCAGCACCCTTATGGCTCAAACTACTTTATGCTAAATTTAATATGCGATTTTAAAGCACCAAATATAGAGCAAATCAGCAAAGTTAGCGGTATCCCAAATGGTTGGAACCGCTCGAATTATAATAAAAAAGCAAAAGCAGGTAGTGAGTTTTTCACGCTTTTAAGCGAGTTTAAAGCAAAGTATTTGATAATCTCATTTAACTCAGATGGATTTATCAAAGAGAGCGAGTTTTTAACAAATTTAAATAAAATAGGCAAGGTTGAAAAAGTAAAGATCAAATACCCAACCTATAGAGCAAGTAGAAACTTAAACTCAAGAGACTTATATGTAACCGAGTATCTTTACATAGTAAAAAAGGTTATATAATGAGCCCTTTAATTAAAATTTGTGGTATCAAAACTTTAAGCGAAGCTAAAAGCGTGTGTGAGTGCGAATTTAAGGGTAAAAGAGTGGATTTTATCGGGCTAATTTTCGCTGAGAGTAAAAGAAAAATTAGCAAAGAAATGGCTAAAAATATTGCTAATTTGGCTCATAAATTTGGTATAAAAGCCGTTGGCGTTTTTGCTAAAATACCATTTGATGAAGTGGCAAAAATAGTGAAATTTGCGGATTTAGACGCCATTCAAATCTATGAAAAAGTAGATGATAAAACTAAATTTGATTGTGAGGTGTGGCAAGTTTTTAGCGTAGGAGAGAGTTTGCCAAAGCCTGAAGGGAGCTATGATAAAATATTATTTGATACAAAAGGGGATAAGATTGGTGGAAATGGGGTTAAATTTAACTGGGATTTGCTAAAAAATTTAGATATCAAATTTGGTCTAGCTGGTGGAATCGGCGTAGAAAATTTAAAAGAAGCAATAAAGCTTAAACCAAATTTAATTGATATAAATAGCAAAATAGAAGATGAATTTGGAATAAAAGATAGCGATAAAGTAATGGAAATTTTAAAAATAGTTAGCTTAGGAGATTTAAAATGAACGCAAAAGCATATTTTGGCAAATATGGCGGACAATTCGTCCCTGAAACCGTGATGAGCGCCCTAATGGAGCTTGAAGAGGCCTATGAAAAGATCGCAAAGAGCGATGAATTTAAATCTGAATTAAACGCCCTTTTAAAAGATTATGTCGGCAGACCAAGCCCCATGTATCACGCCAAAAGATTAAGCGAGCACTACGGGCATAATATATATTTAAAAAGAGAGGATTTAAACCACACAGGAGCTCACAAGATAAATAACGCTCTAGCTCAAGCACTTCTTGCTAAAAAGATGGGTAAGACAAAGGTTTTAGCCGAAACGGGCGCTGGTCAGCACGGAGTAGCCACTGCAACAGCAGCGGCACTTCTAGGGCTAGAGTGCGATGTATATATGGGGCAGTGCGATACCAAAAGACAAGCCTTAAATGTATATAAAATGCAGCTTTTAGGAGCCAATGTAGTACCTATTAGCGATGGGCTTGGCACACTAAAAGAGGCCACCACAGCAGCCATTCAAGCATGGGTAAATGAGATAGAGAGTAGATTTTATGTTATAGGCTCAGCCGTTGGCCCTCACCCATACCCAATGATAGTTAGAGATTTCCAAAGCGTAATCGGCTCTGAAGCCAAAGCCCAATTAGATGAAAAAGGCGTTAAGCCAGATTATATCATAGCTTGTGTGGGTGGTGGGAGCAATGCTATAGGTATATTTTCAGCATTTTTAGATGATCCTAGCGTAAATATCATAGGCGTTGAAGCTGCAGGTCTTGGTATAGAGACCAAATACCACGCAGCCACTTTAACCAAAGGCACCAAAGGGATAATCCACGGCATGAAAACCATAGTATTACAAGATGAATTTGGAATGATTTTGCCAGTTCATAGCATAAGCGCAGGACTTGATTATCCAGGGGTTGGACCAGAGCATGCCCACTTACAAGATATAGGCAGAGTAAGCTACTACGCCGTAAGCGATGATGAGTGCGTAAATGCCCTAAGACTTCTTTCAAGATTAGAAGGGATAATACCAGCTATTGAGAGCTCACACGCCCTAGCTTACCTTGATAAGCTCTGCCCTACTCTAAATAAACGCTCAAATATCGTAGTAAATGTAAGCGGTCGGGGCGATAAGGATATGAATACCATAATGGAGTATAAAAAAGGAACAATCTATGGATAAGATACAAAAAGCATTTAATGATAAAAAGGCAAATATAGGCTATATAGTGGCTGGGTATCCAAATTTAGAATATACAAAAGAGTTTTTGAATTTACTAGATGAGAGTTGCCTTGATATTTTAGAGATTGGAATTCCATATTCTGACCCATTAGCTGATGGCAAACTCATAGCAAATGCGGCTTTTGAGGCTTGTCAAAATGGAGTTACTACAAATAGCGCATTTGATATATTAAAAGAGATTAAAACCAAAAAAGCTTTAGTATTTTTGGTATATTATAATATCATTTTAAGCTACGGCGAAGATAGATTTTTACAAGATAGCAAGGAGTGTGGTATCAGCGGTATTTTAGTTCCTGATATGCCATATGAAGAGAGCAAGGAATTTGCTAGTAAATGCCAAAAACACGGTATCTCGCTCATAAGATTAATCGCCCCTACAAGTGCTAACCGCAGTAAAGAGATCGCTAGTAATGCAGATGGCTTTATCTATGCTGTAGGATCTCTAGGCGTAACTGGCGGAGAGCAAAGCTCAATTGATAGATTAAAAGATATGATTAAATCTATAAAAGATAGTAGTAAATTGCCAGTTGCAATTGGCTTTGGGATTAAAAATTCTCAAGATGTCAAAGCGATCAAAGAGTATGCAGATGGTGCGATCATAGGCACAAAAATTGTAGAGATAACAAGCAAATTTGACCCACAAACCGCTCATAAAAAGATAAAAGAGTTATTTGAATAGATAGCAATTTGGCTAAATTTAATAATCACAAATTTAGCCAAAAAATTTATAAATAATCTCTTTTAAAGTTAAATTTTGTATAATACTACCCAAAACTTAAGGAGATTATAATGCTAAATGCTATTAATTACGCTACTAAACACTTTTGCACTGATGTCTTTGGATATAAACTAGAAGAGGGAAAAAGCCTAGGTAAAGACCTATATGGTGCTAGTATTCCTATATACAAAGATGGCGAAGAGATCCAATTTTATCTATATTTTAAAAAAGAGACTTTAGAGCTTTTTGTAGATAAGCTATTTAATAAAGAAGAGGGTAAAAAAACAGATTTAGGTGATTTAAGCAGAGAAGTTGCTAATCAAATCGTAGGATATGCAAAAAATCTACTAAATGATAACAATAATGGAACTTATAAGCTTGGAACGCCTGAATTTCTAGGTAAAGTTGAGAGATTTCCAGTTAGACTTGAAAAATCTCAAATATTTAAAATGAAAAATAAAACATTTAAAATAGGCTACAAAAAAGCATGAATGATGAAGGTCTAAGCCCAAATGGGCTATTTCACGGCTATGATGAACTACTTGATATAGGCGTGGAGTTTATAAGCGATCTTGGCATGACGACAATTAGCGTAAGGGAGCTTTTAAAGCTAGAAGTTGGCTCCGTTATAGACCTAGAAAAACCAGCCGGAGAGAGCGTGGAGCTATTTATAAACAATAGAATATTTGGCAAAGGCGAGGTGATGGTATATGAGAAAAATCTCGCCATTCGTATAAATGAGATCTTAGACTCAAAATCTGTAATCCAATATTTCAAAAGAGAGCAATTATGAAAATTTGGCTTTTAATAGCATTAGCGTTACCGCTTTGGGCTGTAAATTTGCTTACTCATAATATTTATCAAAGAGATGAGAGAATTGATATTATGCTAAGCTTTGACGCGCCATATAATGGCACGATAAAGCAGCAAAACAACCCCCAAACCATCAATATAATATTAAGCGATGTAAATACAAAAGATAAAATAAATAAAGAGATAAAATCCAATATCTTACAAAATATCAATATCTCTTCAATTAATAACGCTACAACTCTAGAGCTAAAATATCAAAAACCAATATCTATAATAGCCTCTAAAACAAGTGATAAATTTGGACTTCGTATCCGCATAACACCTAAGGCAAATCAGCCACAAAACTCAGTTAAAAACACGCCAAAAGAGCAGCCATCGCTATCTAATATACCGACCAAAAAGGATAATCAAGATAGCTTATATACAAACTATATTATAGTGATTTTAGTGCTTTTTGCGATGTTTGTATTTGCTATGTATATAAAAACCAAATACGCTAAGAAAAATTTAAAATCCACTAAATCAAACAAAGTAGATCAAACAGTAAAGATTGAGCCATTTGAGTTATCTACTCCCAAAAATTCATTAAATCAAAGCGGTAATTTAAGCTGGAATTTAGATAATGAAAGCGTAGATATTATATATGAAAAGCCACTAGATACGCAAAATAAGGTAGTTTTACTAAACTATGAAAATCAAAAATATCTAGTATTAGTCGGAAGCTCAAATGTGCTTTTGGATAAATTTGGTGAAGAGAAAATAAAGACAAAAGATGATTTTGAGCTATTTTTCGAAGAGAATAAACAAAAGCTTAGTGGCTACCTACAAGAGCGTAAAAACGCTATAAGTAGATACAAAGACATGATGGATAAAGAGTAAATTTAAAATAAAGGAAAAAAATGAGTATCAAAAATTTAGATGAATTAAAAAAATTTACAGGTGAGATTCGCTCCAAAGCTGGGTATAAAGACCCAATGGCATTTGCAATTGGTAGAAGCATTAAAGGTAAATCTGGCAAGACAATTAGCGTAAATTACGCAGTTGTAAATATGAATGAAAACTACGCAAGTGCGGCTATATTGAGCTGGGCAATTGAGAAAAATGGGATAAAAATCGATAATAGCACAAGCGAATTTGTAGCGCCAATTAGCTCAGCTATTATAGCAGATGCTCTGGGTATTTTTGATTTTTTAATTAATGAGTGTGAAGGCGATAAGCATAAAAATATCCAAAATCTACTAGTTATAGATGAGATTTTAAATGATGGCGAAATGGACAATGATGCTGAGTTTGTAGTTACATTTTTATATAGCGATGAAGCGCCTAAGAGCGTTGAAGCTGTCTATTTAAAACTATATCTTCTATCATTAAATAAAGCTGAAATTAGAAGTTTAAATCTAAATGGAGCCTTTGGGTTATTACCAAATTTAGCTTGGGATAGCGATGGAAATCCGCATGAATTAGACCATTTAAGAGAGAATGAAATTTGGCTTAAAATGAAAGGCTGGTATCCAAATATCATTAGCGTAGATAAATTCCCACGCTATCTAAACCACATAATTCCAAGCGACAACACTAGAATACTAGATAGCTCAAAAGTTAGAATGGGAGCAGTTTTAGCTCCTGGTACTACCATAATGCCTGGTGCGTCTTATGTCAATTTCAACTCCGGAACCACTGGTGCGGTAATGGTAGAAGGCAGGATATCAAGCTCGGTTAAAGTAGGCGATGGAAGCGATATAGGCGGTGGAGCTAGTATTTTAGGCGTATTAAGTGGGACAAATGGCAATCCAATTAGCATAGGAAAAAGATGTCTATTAGGTGCTAACTCAGTAACAGGTGTGCCACTTGGTGATGATTGTATAGTAGATGCTGGAATAGCTATTTTAGAAGGCACAAAAGTCTATATAAATGATAAAGAAGCCCTTAAAAAGGTAAATCCTGAATTTGAGTTTGATAAAGATATTTATAAAGCACTTGAACTAGCTAATCTTAATGGAATTCACTACCGCCAAAATAGCCAAACAGGTCAAATCACGGCTAATATTAGCAAAAGAGCTATTAAATTAAATTCCGATCTACACTAAGGGGGCAAAATGGTTGAAATCAAGGGCTTAACTCATCGTTTTGGCTCACAACTGCTCTTTGAAGATGTGAATTTAAAGCTAAATTCGCACAACAGATATGGTCTAATCGGAGCTAATGGCGCTGGAAAATCTACATTTTTAAAGATTTTAAGCGGTCAAATCGAACACACTAGTGGCGAGATAATCATAGAATCTAATAAAAAAATTGGCGTCTTAGGTCAAGATCAATTTGCTTTTGAAGATTTCACCTTAAAAGACGCTGTTTTATGGGGAAATAAGAGATTATATGATGCGATAAAAGAGAAAGAGAAGCTCTATTTAAGCGAAGAATTCACAGATGAGATCAATGAACGCCTTAGCGAACTTGAGATTATCAGTGCTGAAGAAGACCCAACCTATGAGTATGAAACTAGAATAGAAAAAATTTTAAGCTCCCTTGGATTGCATGAGTATGATAAGCTAATGAGCCAAATCGAAAGTAGCGATAAAGTTAAGGTATTATTAGCTCAAGTGCTATTTCCTAGACCTGATATTTTATTTCTTGATGAGCCTACAAACAACCTTGATATAGATGCTATAGCTTGGCTAGAAAGAGAGTTAATCAACCACGAAGGCACACTAGTTGTCATCAGCCACGATAGACACTTTTTAAATAGGGTTTGTACACATATTTTAGATGTGGATTTTAGGCAAATTAGGGAATTTAGCGGTAACTATGATGACTGGTATATCGCAGCAAATTTAGTAGCTAAACAAGCCCAGATGGAGCGTGATAAAAAGCTAAAAGAGCGTGAAGAGCTAGAGAAATTCATAGCTAGATTTAGTGCAAATGCAAGCAAAGCAAAGCAAGCCACAAGTAGAGCCAAACAGCTTGAGAAGCTCCAAATTAATGAGATCAAAACATCTAGTCGCCGTGATCCTAGTATTTTATTTCGAACCAATCGTGATATAGGCAATGAGCTAATCGAGCTAATCTCAGTAAGCAAAAAATTTGATAAAAATGTGATTTTAGATAATTTTAATTTTAAAATGAATAAGGGGGATAAGGTCGCTATCATCGGCACAAATGGCGTAGGCAAATCCACCTTATGTAAAATCATAATGGGCCAACTAGAAGCAAATAGCGGTAATGTCCATATCGGTGCTACCATAGAGCTGGGCTATTTTGCTCAAGATAGCTCAAGTAAAATCACAGGAAACCTAAAATTATACGAATGGCTCCAAGACTCCAAAAATAAAGATCTAGATGAGATACGCAAATGTCTAGGTAGAATGCTATTTAGTGGCACCGAGCAAGAAAAGGAAGTAGGCAGTCTAAGTGGCGGGGAAAAGCACCGCTTAATGCTATCAAAGCTGATGCTACAAAAAGCAAATTTATTAATATTAGATGAGCCAAACAACCATCTTGATCTCGAAGCTATCATCGCTTTGGGTGAGGCGCTTTATAATTTTAGCGGTAGCTGTATCTGCGTAAGCCACGATAGAGAGCTTATAGATGCCTTTGCTAATAGAATTTTACACCTAAAAGGCAACGCAGAGATAGTGGATTTCAAAGGGACTTATGAGGAGTATAGAGCGTATTGCGGATTGGATGAGAAATGATCCAAATTTGGCTTAACTCAAATTTAATTAGCATTGATGATGGCTCTAATCTTGCTAAGCTTATAAAACTACAAGGCTATGAAGAGAGCAGAGTCGCTGTTGAAGTAGATATGCAAATAGTCCCAAGGAGTGCTTGGAGCGAATTTATAATCAAAGATGGAATGAAAATCGAGATTGTAGAGTTTGTCGGCGGTGGCTAAAATAGCCTAAATTTATAGGTATTTATAGATATTTACGATGGCTCTTTAGGGTTGTGGGTTGGTTTATGGTATAATTTGCAACTATTACTTGATAATACACTACCGCCATCAGCCGTTTTAGTTTCAAACCGAGTTGGTTTATGGTATAATTTGCAACTAATTGCTTTAGAATGCGGATTATCAAGCAGCATGTTTCAAACCGAGTTGGTTTATGGTATAATTTGCAACTAAGGTGGGCTTTTTTGAAAGCTCTAAATATACCGATGTTTCAAACCGAGTTGGTTTATGGTATAATTTGCAACTTTCATCTCCTACCCATTGATGGTTCATTTTAATGTTTCAAACCGAGTTGGTTTATGGTATAATTTGCAACCTCAAAATGGCTTAGTGTCTAGTAGCTCAATTGAGTTTCAAACCGAGTTGGTTTATGGTATAATTTGCAACATCGGCTTAAGCGTTTTAATATTCGGCTTGATTTTGTTTCAAACCGAGTTGGTTTATGGTATAATTTGCAACTGATTTAATCGGCTTAAGTGTTTTAATATTCTGTTTGTTTCAAACCGAGTTGGTTTATGGTATAATTTGCAACTAAATTAGGAATTATCCCTTGTTTTGGTAACTCGAGTTTCAAACCGAGTTGGTTTATGGTATAATTTGCAACCTATAGTGCTTACGCTTTATATACTGCGAATTCATGTTTCAAACCGAGTTGGTTTATGGTATAATTTGCAACAGTTCCAAATTTAACCCATTTTATGGGTATTTGGTAGCGGTAAAGGGGTTTAAATTTTTCCACTTTTAAAAAAATTGCTAAAATAGGCAAATTTGTGGAAAAATTTAGATATAATTCTATTTGCAAATTATACTACAAATCAACTCTTTAGCGTTTGAAATCACCTAAAGGTATTAATAGACCTGGGCAACTGCCTTTGGCACCCCAGGTAGTTTATCAAATTTATGAGCTTTTAGACTAAATTTATTTAAAGTATCATAAGTATTTTTAAAGGTTTTAAATGCGTGAATTATCTATAAATGTGGATATGGGAGCAGCAAATAACGGCGTATTTATAGTAAATACCGATGAAGATTCTATACTTTATAAAAAAGCATTTAATCTATATTTTGATAAACAATTACAATTTTCTAAAAGCGATAGAACAGCGCGCCGCCATACTAGGCGCAGTTATGATAGGGATAGATTTATTCTTAGGCTTATTGGCGAGATTTTACCTATTGAAATGCTAAATAAAGAGCAAATAGAGATGATTTATGGGCTTTTTAAAAATCGTGGCTTTAATTATCATAATATTGAATTTGATGAGAATTTAGATGATGAAGTGGCGGAATTTTTAAGTAAATTAGATGGATATATATTTGGGGCCAGTAAGAGCAAGGATGAATTTGAAAAAATATTAAACGAGGTGGTTGTAGATCACTCAAATAGCGAAATTTTAGAGATATTAGATACTCAAAGCTGTATTCTAAATAGCATAGATAAGAGCAATAAAAATGCATTCAAGGCTAGTAAGAGTATATTTAGCTTAATTCAAAGTATCCGCAATGAAATTTCTAAAAATAATAAACACCGCACTAGCTATCTAAAAGATATTAAGGATATAATCAATAATAAATGCGAATTTATAACTCAAAAAAGCGATAAATTTGATAATTTAAATGAATTTTATAATTTTGTAGGAAATATCTCAAATTTGCAAACTAGAGTTTTGCGAAGATATTTTAATTCTAAATTTAATGCTGAATTTGATGATGAAAAACTTAAGATAAATTTAATAAGAAATATAAACTATATGGAGTATATAGATAAAAAGAGCGATAAAGAAAAAATGCTAAATACTCTAAATCAAAAATCTGCATTAGAGTATCTAAAGAGCATTGACCCTATAATCACTATTCCACCATATGAAAATCGTAAAAACAAAAATCCACAAAAGTGTAATACGCTACAAATAAATAGCGATAAAATCACTGCTAATTTGCTTAGTGCTACTTATAAAATTTTAAAAAGCGATGATTTTGTGCATATATTGCGAGATGAAAATGGCCAGATAGCAAGCGTTATAAAAGATTGCGATATAGCCAAATATCTCCAAAGAATATTAGATGTATCAAAAGATAGTCTAATGGATACAAGTCTATATCCAAGAACTCTTGATAATAATCCAAAAATCTTTGCTGATACATTTAGGCTAAATAGCGATGAATTAAGGGAATTTAAAGATTTTGCTAAGCGGTATTATGATGAAGTAGATAATGCTAAAAAGGGGATAATATCTGCTAATTTACTAATCCCATGTGGTAAAAATACACCTCATAAAAATGGAAATAAGAGTGAGTTAGTTTCGGCACTTTTTGGTAGGCATATTACTAATGATGATTTGGCGAATTTAGAAAAATTTATGCTAAAAAATAAGATTAAGGGAAATAAGAGTTATAAAGGATTTTTTGAAGATTTAAGTCAATTAAAAAAGAGCTATCAAAATGGCTTTTATCATAAGCTAAATAGCGATGAAATCGGCGATAAAGATATAAAATCCATTTTAGAATTATACCCAAAAGTTATCCAAAATATAAGCAATCATAATCAAATTTTTGAGTTTAAAACTCCGCTCGATCAAAATAATCTAAACACAAATATAAATTATTTAAGTCAATTAGGCGAGATAATATATGATGAAAAAAAATCGTGGTTTTTTAAAAACTTGCAAATGTCATACACTAGAAAATTTAATTCGCTCTGGCTTAAAAACGGCTATTTGTACCCGTTTGCCATCTAATTCAGCTAGGCTTATAAATGGCAAAATTGAGATGTATCTAAATCGCTTAGCTTACGAGATTAGCACTGCGATAGAGACTGAAAGCTTAAAAGATATTAAGCGTATAAATATTAATGTAGAGATGAATAAATTTAGCTTTGAAAATAACGCTTATGATTTAAAATTAATAAGCAAACGCCAAAAACCAAAGGATCTAATATGTCCATATTCAGGTCAAAAGATAGATCTTACTAATTGTGAATATGACCATATTTTACCACGATCAAAGGCACTATACAACTCTAAGGCAAATCTTATTTGTAGTAGCTCTACAGCCAACTTACAAAAAGGCAATCAAAACTACACCTTAGAAAATTTACATCAAGATTACCTAGAGTCAATCTATAAAATTATAAAAATTAAAAATCTTGATGAGTTTAAGCATTTTATAGATGATAAGATAAAAAATATAGATATAAATAAATTTACAAATTACGATAATCTTAATAGCTTTGAGCAAATTGCCCTTAGACATGCTCTATTTTACAAGGGTTCAAATAGTTTTAATAAAGCACTTGAAATTTTAAAATTAGATAGGATAAAAACGCATTCTAATGGAACTCAAAAGAGATTTGTAAATATATTAATACAAAAGATAAAAGATAAGCTAAATAAATCGAATCAAGATATCGAATTTAGCGTTAATTTCATCAATGCAGAACTAGTAAGTGCAATCAGAAATGAATTAAGCAAAGAAGATAAAGAGCTACAAAAAGCCAAAATTCAAGATAGTCATAGCCACTGCATTGATGCTAGTATAGTATTTTATTACGCTAATAGCAAACTTATAAATAACTCAAAAGGTCAGCGTGAATTTAAGTATGATTATAATCATATTAGGCCAGAGTATAGCAATAAAATAACTATGCAAAGTAAAAAATATCTAGAATTAAACTCTAATAAAATAGCTCGTAAACAGCTATTTGATGATGGTGTGTATTCGCTAGTTTATGAAAATACTAATATATTAAAAGATAAAGAATTTAATATCTTGCTTGATCTTGGGCTTTTGCATACTAAAGAAAATGGCAAAAAGGTTGCTATAACTAATGATTTTAAATCAGGTAAATTTTATATAAGCACACATAAAGTTTTTGATTTATTATTTAAAGCCTTTAATGATGGCGATATTAAATTATTAAATAAACTCAAATTTCTAGATAATCATCTATCTTTTTATATACGAAAAGATATATTTGCTATAAAAAACGAAGATAAAAGTAGTATGTTTTTTAATAATAAAAATGAATTAAAAGCACCAGATGAAAAAATAAAAACAAAAAATATTGATAAATTCTACCATATCTTACAAGCTAATGAAAGCAAGATTATAGAGATAAAAGATGGTAAAAACATATTAAAACATCAAGAGATAAAAGAGCTGTTTAAAGAGTGTTTTTATACCAAACAAGCCAAAAGAAGTAGAAACAGATCTCGTATAATCTACTCTTTGCCTATAAAAGCAATTAAAAGTCCTAACTATATCATAAGGCAAAATGGAGGATATGCTGGACTTAGCAATTCAGATATAGCTACTAAAACATATATAGATTTAGATAATAAAAATATAATCAAAATTCCATTTTTTAGCAAAAATATACTGCCTTGTAAAATAGCAGATATTATAAATATAATTAAATTAAAATCTAAAAATATAAAGCAAATTTATAAACTTCCAATAACTAAAAATCTCCCATCAGCCATCACAAAACTTGAGTTTATAATCTCTCAAGCTAATAGACACGATATAGAGGTTGAATTTGATAAAAGCCAAATTGGAGATTATAATTTACTTGACCAAACTAGTCGTGATGAGTTTATAGATAAATATTTAAATGGTGAATTTAAAGAGCTACTAGGAGAGCCAAGAGATAAGAAAATAACTATAATTAAAGATACAAAAGATAGTCTAATAATCGCATACTGTGTAAAACAAACATCGGCTATGAATAAAAAAATAATGATAGATAATTTAATCGATGAAACATCTAGTTCTTAATAGTTTTGGGCTATTTTTAGGATTAAAATCTCAAAGAATTATAATATATCAAAACAAAGAGATTATAAAAGAGATAGCCCTTAAAACATTAAAAACTATATCTATAAATTCAAATGGCATAACTATTTCTAGCGATTTGATTTTTGCTTGTAGTATGCGTGGAATAAAGATATTTTTTCAAAATTTCAACACATTTAGCGCTACACATGCTCTATATGAGCACAAAGGGGTAAATATCTTAAAGCAACAATTTGCCTCTAAAGAAAATGCCAAGGGGTTAAGTTTAGCCAAAGAATTAATAATTGGTAAGATTAAAAATCAACGCTCGACTATTTTATATTTTTCTAGAAATCAAGAATTTAGGTCAAAAGATATAACTATTCAAAGCTTGGATAAGGCGATCAATATGCTAAGAAACTTACAAATAAAAGATATAAATGAAATTTTCACCATAGAAGCAAATGCCGCTAGTAGATATTTTGATTTTCTTAAGCTTAACTCATTTTTGCCTGATAGCTTTGAGCATCGCACTAAAAAAGAAAGCACAGAAATCACAAATCAAGCGCTAAATTACGGCTATGCCATACTGCTAAATATAGTTTATAAGAGTATAATAAATGCTGGATTAAATCCATATTTTGGGGTTTTACACACTATGCGAAGCTCTAAACCATCTTTAGCGCTGGATATTATGGAGGAGTATAGAAGTTTTGTAGTCGATAGAAATATCATCAAAATTCGCTCACTATTAAAAGGCGAATTTAATATGCAAATAAAAAAGTTAGTAGCATCAAATATATTAAATTCACTAAACAAAAAATTGATATACAACCATAAAAAGCTCACCTTAGAGAGCATTATCCAGCGTCAAATTTATAAAATTTCAGCATATTTTTGCGGCGATACTAGGTATAAATCTTATATATTTAGGTGGTAAATGCGATATTTAATCTGCTATGATATAGAAGATAATAAAAACCGAACCAAGCTTTTTGAGAGATTAAAGGATTTTAATCTTTTGCCTGTGCAAAAATCAGTCTTTTATGGCGAGTTAAGCAAAGCTGATAAAATCGCTATTAAAGCACTTTTACATAGACATTGCTCAAAGAGCGATAAGGCTATTATAACTTCTGTAAATTTAGATATAGATGATACCTTAGGTTATAGTAAAGAGTATTTTGAGAGTAAATCATATGAGATTATTTAGATGATTTTAATAAGTCATATCCGGCAATTTATATTTTGTCCTAGAATTTTATACTTTTATACATTTTGTGATATTAAGCCACTATATCCAGAGTATGTCAGCCTAGGCACACAATACCATAATAGACAAAATGAGCTATTTAAAAGTAGAAAATTTCTTAAATTTAAACTACCAATTATAAGAGTATATAATAATTTATATCTACAAGATTTATCTATGAGTGGTATAGCAGATTTAGTAATAGAGTGCGAAGATGAAATTATAGTAGCAGAATATAAAAATCAAAATAAACCCATATTAAGCACTGGAGCCAAAATGCAGCTCATAGCATACTCAATATTAGCTAGCAAGTATCTTAATAAGCCGTTTTCTAAAATAATGTTGATTTGTAGCAATAATCTTAAATTTAAAATATTTGATATTACAAATGATGATTTAATCAAATTTGATAAGGTTATAAACAGTATTAAAAAGATGATAGATCAAGAGATTTTTCCACATAGTAATGCTAGTATAGCAGCGTGTATACAGTGTGAATTTAAGAACTATTGCGATGATAGAGAGTAGATACCTGGGGTGCAGTTGCCCAGGTCTATTAATACCTTTATGTGAACGCTAAAGAGTTGGTTTGTAGTATAATTTGCAAAGTAGGATTTATCTAAATTTTTCCACAAATTTGCCTATTTTAGCAATTTTTTAAAAGTGGAGAAATTAAACCCCTTTACCGCTACCAAATACCCATAAAATAGGTTAAATTTGATTCTTGCGAATTATACCATAAACCAACTCGGTTTGAAACTTTGAAATCCTTAAAAATTATCAAACAAGTTTTGGGTTAAATCCTTTTTGATAAGTTCTTCTATAGTTGCGTATAACTTATTTGTAAAATTATAGCTAACAAATTTTCCTTTGGATCGTTTTTCAATAAAATATTTTTTGTATTCATCTGCTGGGATATATTTGTCATTTTCATCTTTTTTAACTATTTTATTTTTTACTAAAAACTCATTAAATTTTTTAGTATTTTTCAAATTTGGGTTATCAGGATTTGATTGCCTAAGCAATTCAATAAATTTTTCTTTTTTAATTCCTGTATTCTCGGTGTATATATTTTCAATATTATTTTTAAAATTATCTTCTTTTGAATTACAATACTTTTGAGATTTTGTCAAACATACTTTGACAAATTTTTTTGCGTTTAATGCACGCATTATATTTTCATAACTGCCGCTACTCTTTTCATCCCATATTACAAAAGAATAAGTGCAGTATTCTGTCATTTTTATATCTTTTCGTGTTAATTTTTCTATTTCTGTTTTATCTTGTTCTTGAATATTTACTTTTTTTGTTTTAAAATCTGGATCTACCAAATTTCTTGGTTCATCACCTATGTAGCATACTGTGATATTATCATAATTTTTTCTATTACAATATTCTTGAATTAATGTATCTATACCAGCAGCATCTCCAACCAAAATTTCAAAATTATTATAAATTATTTTATCTAAGGTTTCTTTAGCTATATCGGGTAATTTTTTTATAGATATTGACCCAGAAATAAAAACTTTTTCATTATTCATCTTTTGCTCCTAGTTTTTGTAAAGCATAAAACATACACATTATCAACTTCGCCTTGTGTATAAAGTGTTTTTGTAATTTCGTTTAAAGTAGCACCACTTCTAAACAAATCATCAATTAACAAAATTTTTTTATTTTTATATCTCTTATCGCATCTAAAAGCATCTTTTAAAATTCTAGCTCTCATCTGGATCATCTATGGATTTTAATTCATCAGTATTTTTTATTTTTTTAATATAGTCAAAATCAATCGCTTTATTAAGCAAATAAGCCACTCTATCAGCCAACAAATACAACGGCTGTATTTCTCTATCTTTTGAAGCTGGAGCTGGTACTATAACCCATATATATGGAGTAACCATAATCTTACTATTTAAAAAATCAACAGCGATGGTTGCTAATTTTTCAGCTAATTTTATCTTGTCATCAAGAGAGATTGAATCATTGTATTTTAAATCGTAAATCATACGACCTATTTCTGTATGTGTAGTATTATAACGCCCCCCCTAAAGGCTCACTACTTATAGTGTGCAAATCTAACGCCCATCCGCCTTTCCAATTTCCATTTAATGTATAATACTCCATAAAATCCACCCCTATTTTTATGCATTGCTAATCAGGCTTTATTGCTTAAAATCTTAATAATTTCTAAATAAATTTAACTATTTTACAATTCTTTAAAGTAGCAAATTCAGACTATTACTTTAAAGAATATATCCAACTTAGTTTTAAATTTATATACAAATCTAATTTAAAAATTTAACTCAATATTTTCAAATTCACTTCTTATCCCACGCAAGAATGGTAGCACCGTTTTCATTCACTGCCACATCGCCCATTCCCATTATATTATACCCAGCATCTACATAGTGAATTTCGCCAGTTACGCCACTAGCAAGGTCGCTTAAAAGATACATTCCACTTTTACCCACATCATCTATGCTGACATTTCTTTTTAATGGGGCGTTGCATTCATTCCAGTGTAAAATCATCTTAAAGTCGCCTATCCCACTAGCTGCTAGGGTTTTAATCGGACCAGCTGAGATGGCATTTACTCTAATATTTTTAGCTCCAAGGTCATGAGCTAGGTAGCGAACTGAGCTCTCAAGAGCGGCTTTAGCTACACCCATTACATTATAATGCGGCACAAATTTAGCCCCACCAAGATAGCTAAGAGTCAAGATAGAACCACCCTCTTTTAGCACCGGTAAAACAGCCCTAGTAAGACTAATAAGCGAATACACGCTAGTACTCATAGCCACATCAAAGGCCTCTTTGGAAGTATCTATAAACTCACCTTCTAAAGCCTCCTTAGGAGCGTAAGCCACAGCATGAACGATAAAGTCAATTTCACCAAAATCAGATTTTATCTTATCAGCCAAAGTATCAAGGTGGGATTGATTATTTACATCAAGCTCATATAGATAAGGGCTTTCAAGCTCAGCTGCGATAGGCTCAACACGCTTTTTAATAGCATCATTTAAAAATGTAAATGCCAAATTCGCCCCCTGATCCTTACACGCTTTTGCGATACCATAGGCTATACTCATCTTATTTGCTACACCAACTATCAATCCCTTTTTGCCTTCTAATATCATTATTAATCCTTTTTAATAATCTCTAAAAATTTATTAGCGTCCCAGCTAGCAGTCCCAATTAAAACACCATCGCAGTTTTTTATAGCTTTGATATCATCTATATTTGTGATATTTACGCTACCGCCATATAGTAGTGGCGCTGTCGTTTTAGTAGAGATAAAATCCAAAATTTCAGCTATAAACTCAGCCTTAGCACTCTTGCCAGTCCCAATAGCCCAAATAGGCTCATAAGCTACTACTAAATTTTCATATTCTAAATCGATATTTTCAAGCTGATCGCATAAAAATTCTTTTGTGCTACCATTCATATGAGTTATATCATCTTCACCAATGCAGTAGATAATATCCCAGCCATTTTGCTTAGCAAAATCAAATTTTGCTTTTAAAAATGGCTCATCTTCCCCCAAAGCCCTTCTCTCGCTATGCCCTATTAAAACGGTAGTGATACCAAACTCATCTAGCATATCGCTACCGATTTCACCGGTAAATGAGCCACTTTTAGCTGGGTAGAAATTTTGCGCTCCTTGAGTGAATTTAAACTTAGTTTCTAAAAACGCACTTGAAGGCGGAAATACCATCACGCTTTGATCGCTTATATTTCTATCTAATACCCTTGCATACTCCAAAAAACCACTTCTTGTGTAGTTGCATTTTAAATTTGCAGCATAAATCATAGATCATCTTCTCTTAAAAGCACTCTAACTCCAGGCAGCTCCTTGCCCTCTATAAGCTCAAGACTAGCTCCGCCACCAGTGGAGATAAAGGTCATCTCATCAGTATCTCCAGCTCTCTCGACTACATCAGCCGTATCGCCACCACCTACTACTGTGGTTGCAAAGCTCTCGCCAATAGCGTGGCTCATTTTTATACTACCTTTGCTAAATTTATCCATCTCAAAGACCCCCATAGGCCCATTCCACCATATGGTTTGAGCATCAGCAATAGCTTCTTTAAATAGCTTCACGCTAGCTGGCCCAATATCAAGCCCCATCCAGCCATTTGGAATTTCTTGGACTGGGACATACTTGATCGCACTATCATTGCTAAAGCTTTGAGCTGCCACCACATCAACTGGCAAATAAATTTTAACTCCTAGTTCACGACCCTTTTTAAGGATATTTGCCGCTTCTTCTACAAGCTCCTCTTCTAAAAGTGAATTTCCGATATTCTCGCCCAAAGCCTTTAAAAATGTAAATGCCATACCGCCGCCGATGATGAGCTTATCAATGCGTGGAAGTAGATTAGTTAGGGCTTGCAGCTTACCACTTACCTTTGATCCGCCTGTAACTGCGACAAATGGCCGACTTGGATGGCGGATTAGATTTTGGCCAAATTCAATCTCTTTAATCAGCAAAAATCCAGCCGCTTTATGCTCGTTATCAAAATAATTAGTAATCGAATGCACGCTAGAGTGCGCTCTGTGGCACACACCAAACGCATCATTAATAAAGTAATCAGCTAACTCGCTAAGAGATTTAGCTAAATTTGCGTCATCTTTTGTCTCGCCCTTTTCAAAGCGTAAATTTTCTAATAATAATATCTCGCCAGCTTGTAATTTTTCTACCTTTTCTTTGGCATCATGACCGATTACATCATGAGCAAATTTAATCTCTCTATCCATCAATCTACCAAGTCTTTTAGCCACTGGCAAAAGTGAATATTTCTCTTCGTAGCCATTTTTTGGGCGTCCTAAATGACTTGCTAAAATCACAGAGCAACCCTGGTCTAAAATATATCTTATAGTTGGGATAACTGAGCGAATTCTTCTATCATCTGTGATGTTATTAAATTCATCCATAGGAGTGTTAAAATCACACCTTACAAGAACTTTGCTACCACTTTTAAAATCAATATCTTTTATAGAAATTATCTCACTCATATCACTTCTCACTTATAAATTTAGCCATCTCTACTAAGCGGTTGCTATAGCCCCACTCATTATCATACCACGCCATTACCTTTATCATATCTCCGCAAATTACTTGAGTAAGGTCAGCTGCGACTATACTTGAGTAGCTAGAAGTGATAAAATCTCCACTAACCCTCTCATCAAAATCTACTGCCATAATGCCTTTTAAACTACCCTTACTAGCCTCTACAAATGCACTATTTAGCTCATCTTTTGTTACATTTTTCTCAAGCACAGCAGTCAAATCCACAATCGATACATTTGGTACAGGAACTCTAACGCTTTGTCCGTGAAGTTTGCCATCTAGGCTAGGCATTACTAACTTCATAGCCTTTGCCGCTCCTGTGCTTGTAGGGATCATATTTACAGCTGCTGCTCTAGAGCGTCTAAAATCTCTACATTTTACATCTACTAGACTTTGGCCATTTGTGTAGGCGTGGATTGTAGTCATTAAGCCCTTTTTTATACCATAAAGATCTTCTAATACTCTAGTTACTGGACCAAGGCAGTTGGTGGTGCAACTAGCATTTGATATGATGGTTTGACCTTCGTATTTATCTAAATTTACACCTAAAACAAATGTTGGAGTATCATCTTTAGCAGGAGCACTCATAACTACTTTTTTAGCGCCTCTTGCGATGTAGGCTTGACACTTCTCTTTTGTTAGAAATTTACCTGTGCACTCTAATACTACATCTATTCCACTTAAATCCATATCATTTATATCTCTTGTGCTATATACTCTGATTTTTTTGCCATTAACAGCGATATAATCATCATTTAAAACTTCTACATCTTGATCGAATTCGCCATGAACGGTGTCATATTTGAGAAGGTATCTTGTCATTTTACGCTCAGCAGTGTCGTTAATAATAGATAATTCATACTCTGCTGGGTTATTAAGTATAATCCTAGCAGCACATCTGCCAATTCTTCCAAAGCCATTGATTGCTATTTTAAGTGCCATTTTTATCCTTTTTTGGGTATAATTAGGGCTTATTTTACTAAAAAAAAGGTTAAAAAAAATTGAATATAGCCATTTTTGGCGGAAGTTTCGACCCACCGCATTTTGGTCATGATATGATTGTAAAATCAGCGTTAAATAGTTTAAATATTGATAAGCTTATTATTATTCCAACATTTCTAAGCCCATTTAAGAGTAAATTTAGTGCGCCACCGCTTCTAAGGTTTGAGTGGTGTAAGGATTTGTGGCTAAATTTAGATAGCAAAATCGTAGTAAGCGACTATGAAATTAGTCAAAACAAAGCAGTTTATACTATAGATAGCGTTAAATACTTTAAAGATAAATTAAACGCTAATAAAATTTATCTAATAATCGGTGCTGACCAGCTAGAAAATCTGCATAAATGGCATAAATTTGATGAGCTTGATAAAATTGTAAGCTTTGTAGTAGCTAGCAGAGATGGGATTGAAATTAAGCCAAATTTGCAAAAACTGGATATAAATGTTAAAATCTCATCTTCAAAGATTAAATCTAAGCTGGATTTTGACCAAATTCCAAATACTATTTTAGATAGTGTTAAAAAATTTTATAAGGATAAAAATGCAAAATAGAGTAGATAGAGTTGTTAAAATCTTAGATGATAAAAAGGCTGAAAATATCGAAATTATAGATATGCAAGGTAGGGATTATCTTAGTAAATTTGTAGTTGTGGCAACCACTTTAGCCCCAAGGCACGGATTTGCCTTGCTTGATGATTTAAAAAGTGAGCTAAAGCCAGTTGGGGAGGAATTCTTAGGTGTAGAAAGTAGCGATGACTGGATCGTAATAGACCTAGGCGATATAATGATCCACCTTATGAGTGAGACTTATAGAGCAAAATACAATATCGAAGAGTTCTTAAAAGAGCTAAATATAAAATCTAAGTAAATCTAGCTTAAGCCAAATAGAAATTAATCTAATTTGGCTTAAATTTGCTTAATTTTCCATTATATCTTTAGCTTTTATCCCCATTAAATTTAACGCCACTTTGATGCTTAGCGCTACAACGCTAAATAGCTTTAAAAGCTCATTCTCATTTTGACTACCTACAACCCTATTTTCATTATAGAATTTATGAAAACTCGCACTAAGGGATTTTAGATAATCTGGGATTTTATGCAAACTTCTTTGGTTTAGTGCATCTTCTAAAATTTCAGGCATAATCAGTGCTTCAAATAGCAGATTTTTACCCTCATCGCTTAAATTTGCTAAAGATACATTAGCTACATCTGCAGGGGTTTTACCCGCTTTTGTAAAAATCTGATTTATTCTAGCGTGGGCGTAGTTGATATAAAATACTGGATTTGAGCTATCTTGCTTTTTTAACTCATCAATATCAAACTCAAGGCTTGAGCTGTTAGCCTTAGAGATAAATATAAATCTCAAAGCATCACTACCAATCTCAGCTAAAATATCACTCATCAGCACAGAAGTCCCGGCTCTCTTACTCATTTTAAAAGGCTTACCATCTTTTAAAAGGCTTACCATCTGCATTAAAATCACTTCAAGCTTACTCTCATCATAACCAAGAAAATGTATAGCAGCCTTTAATCTAGCGATATAGCCGTGATGGTCAGCACCCCAAATATTTATATAAGTATCATATTCATTAGAAAATTTAATATTATGATAGATTATATCACCAGCTAGATATGTAGGGCGACCATCACTTCGCACGACAACCCTATCACTATCATCGCCAAGCTTAGTAGAAGCGATATAGGTTGTTTCATCTTTTTTATATATTTCACCGCTTTTTTCTAAACGCTTAAGAGTTGGCTCTAACTCACTATAATAAGATTTCTCACTCGCCCAATTATCGATAGTAATGCCAGCGTCTGCTAGATCTTTTTTTATAATCTCAAGTACCCTATCCTTAGCAAATTCAGCTAATTCAAGGTTGCGACTGGAGTCAAAAATATCCTTACCAAATCTCTCATAAGCCTCCTTAGCTAACTCATCAATATAATCTCCCCTATAATACTTAGGCGGATACTCTACACTTTCATTAAACAAAATTTCACGCGCCCTAAGAGAGATAGAGATACCAAGTAGGTCTATTTGATTACCAGCATCATTTATATAATACTCAGTATGCACGCCCATACCAATATGTCTAGCCACTCTAGCTAATGTATCACCATAAACAGCACCACGCACATGGCCTATATGCAATGGACCAGTAGGATTAGCACTGATATACTCTAAAAATATGCTTTTAGGATTTTTAATCTCTTTAGAGCCAAATTTTTCTCCACTTTGTAGTGCCTTATCAGCTAGGGAATTTAAAAATTCGCCACTTAATTTGAAATTTATATATCCATTTACAGCACTCACCTCATAATTTGGCGAATTAAATTTTTTCGCCATCTCATCAGCTATAGCAACTGGGGACTTTCTTAACTCTTTTGCTAGACTAAAAGCAAGTGGCGTAGCATAGTGAGCTAACATCTTATCTTTTGGTTTTTCTACTATAACTTCACGCCCTAAAATGGTGCTTATCTCGCTTTTTAGCGTATCTTTAGCACTCATTAGGCACTCTTTTGAGACTCATCTTTTTTGGCTTGAGTTGTCTCTTCGCTCTTTTGAATTTGCTCTAATGGCGTATCATCTTCCATCTCTTTTTTGAAGCTTTTTATCCCTTTACCCATGCCTTTTGCTAGTTCTGGAATTTTCTTTGCACCAAATAATAAAACAATAATTGCCAACACAATCAACCAATGACTTATACTCATACTACCCATAATTCTCTCCTTAAATTAAATTGTAAATTCTACCTTAAAAATCTTAAATTTAACACTCATTCCAACTCTCTATAACTTCATTAATATCAAAACTTTGGCTCTTTGAGCCCATAGAGACAAATATAGATTTTAGACAATCATATGATTTATCTATATTTTCGTTGATTATTAGATAGTCATACTCGCCGATATGAGCTATCTCTGTAGCTGCGTTAAATAGCCTATTTTCTATAGTTTGAGCGTCATCACTACCTCGATTTATAAGGCGTCTTTTAAGCTCATATCTATCTTTTGTAGTTATAAATACAGATGTGATAATGCTACTATACTTCTTCATAACTAGATAAAAGCCTTGCACATCAATATCAAATATCACTATTTTACCATCTTTTAGTGCTTTTTCTACCGGCTCAAGACTGGTGCCATAGTAGTTTTTATGCACATTTGCCCACTCTAAAAATTTACCCTCATCAATTCCTTTTTTAAACTCATCAACACTAATAAAATTATAATCAACCCCATCTTGTTCGCCATCTCGTGGCATCCTTGTGGTGCTAGATATAGAAAAATATATATTGTCAAATTCACTCATTAAACGAGACAATAGCGTGCTTTTACCGCTTCCGCTAGGACCGCTAATTATTAGAATTTGACCTTTCATTTATCGCCTTTAAAACTAATATTTACATTAATATTAATATCTTTTAATATATCTTTTAACGCACTACTACTTAAAGCTTTACTAATTTCATCGCTAATTTGTGTAGCTAAAACCTTAGCTAATTCATCTTTGTTCTCATTTTCACTAGTGGTTTCATCTGATTTTACCAACTTAGTCTCTTCTAGCGTTTGGCTAATATCCTCATTTAAAGCTGCTTTAATCGCCACTTCATCTATCTCATCAATTGTATTAGCCTTATAAGAGCTACTTAAATCAGCGATTTTAGCTTCATTTTCTATAGTTTGACTCACACCCTCATCCTTACAATCCATATTATCTATCTCATCAAGCATATCGCTTAGCTTATCTAAATTCTCTGTATAGTCTAGATCATCAATCTCTTTTGGCTCTTTGACCTCTTCAACCTCTATTGTGGGCTCAGATTTTACTTCATCATCTGGCAAATCATCTAATGCAGATATATCAAGTTCTATATTTTTATACTCATTTGTTATATCTTGGATGCTTGGCTTATCATCATTATCTTTAATTTCGCTAGTGTTAATTGCTTCATCATCGCTAATTTCTTTAATTTTATCATCTTTAATCTCATCAATAATCTCGCTAATTCCATCATCAACTTCGCTAAATTCGTCTATGCTCCCACCAGTATGGTCGCTAATCTCATCTATAGCTTGTATATCATCATTGCTATTAATATCATCAATCTGAGCAAATTCATCTTTAACTTCATCTATCACTTGAATATCGCCGCTATTATCACTAACTTCATCTATATCGCTAAATTCATCTTTGGTCTCATCTATAGCTTGTATATCATCATTGCTATTAATATCATCAATCTGAGCAAATTTATCTTTGACTTCATTGATCTCATCATCGCTAATTTCGCTAAATTCATCTATGCTCCCACCAGTATGGTCGCTAATCTCATCTATATGGCTGATATCATCACTAATTTCATCTGTGGCTTGCCCTAAATCCTCATCTTTTAGCTCTTTTACTTCATTTTCTACAAATTTCTCTTCTATTTCACCATCATGATCTAGTAGCTCATCATCGCTAAAATCAGCAAAATCGCTAAGATCATCGCCAGAGTCAAATTTCATATCATCTATATCTTGAATTTCTCCAAATTCATTGCCTATTTTTATACCATCATTAGGCTTATTTAACTCTTGTTTTGTAGGCTTAATCTCCATAGGAGTAGCTTTTAAAATTCCATTTATCATATCTATAAAATCAGTTGGCAAAAATGGTTTTTGTAGTATCTGCTCTTTTGGTAGATTATACTCATCAGATCTATTTCTAGGGAGTAAAAATAGCTGATTTTTAGCATATTGTAAGTAATCTACCTGATTATCATAAAGCCCACTATCACATATAATCAAATCAGCATTATCACTAGCTAGAGTTTCTAAATTATCAATCTCTACAAATTCATATCCTAGTTTATTTAAACTCACACTTATAAGCTTTGAAACTGCTGGGTTGTTATTTAGCAAAATTACTTTCATAGATGACACCTTAAAAAATTTGCGTTATTTTACGAAATTTTTCATTATGTATTGCTTTATTTAGTAAAATAAACTTGGTAAATCATTTAAAACCTTCATCATTAGCGTTGTAAAAACCTTCACAATCACAGCAAGTATAGCCATCAATACCACAAATGCGATGGTAATTTTAATAGGATAGCCAACTACAAGTAGATTAAATTGTGGCATGGTTTTCATAAGCATTCCAAATATTAAATCTGACATTAAAGTAAGAGCTAAAATAGGAAATGAGATGATAAAGCCGTATAAAAAGAGATTTACCATACCTTGAGCTGCGTATTTAATGATATTTTGCTCAGGATAAAATCCACCAAGAGGGATAAACTCAAGCCCATAAGCTAAAAAATATAGTATCAAATGATGCCCATCAAATAGCAAAAAAGCTAGCAACACAATCAAATTTAAGATATTTGAGATTAGTGGAGCATTAATTCCACTTTGTGGATCAATAACCGTAGCCATCGAAAAGCCCATAATCATCGAAATTTGCTCTCCAGCTAACTGCACCGCACCAAAAACCAAGGTCAAAAATAGCCCCGCACACAGCCCAAGCATAATCTCTGCTAAGGCCTCTAAGATCAAATACTGAATGTTTAATCCATCAAGATTTACCTGTGGGGCAAGTGGAAATAAGTAAAGAGTAAGCATAAATGAGAGCGTAGCTTTGATGACAACTGGAATTTGTAGGTGGTTAAAAAATGGGAAAAACACCATCAAAGCACCAGTTCTAACAAGAAGTAAAAAAAATGTAACTACATTTTCTTGCCCAAGATAATTTACAAATTCCACAATTCACCTAGTTAATTTGCCTATTATGATACTTATATTTTATAAAATTTTGGCTTAATAAGATGAATTTATCTATTCTTATATACCTTATATCCAGCAAATAGCATTAATATAATAATTGGTAAAATTATCCCAAATTCAGCAGCTATTGCACCATTAATACTAATTCGTATTAATAAAAATAGCACCCCCCAAACACAAAGCGATACAAAAATCGATATAAAGCTAGCAATTGCCAAACTCGCAAATCTCCCAGTAAGTGGCATATAGTAGTATAATATCAATATCATAAACGGGGCAAAAAGCGGGAAAAATATCATTGAGTATAGTGTGGATTTGATTTTAGTTATATTGATATTTTCGTTTTTAAAAGTCCTAATAGCATCGATAGCATCGCCAATAGAGTAGAGATTATCGCTATTTTTTATACTCTCTATTATGCGTGGGCGGAAGTTATTAAGTGCGACTATCTCATCTAAATTTTTAATCTCAAGTCCACTGCCACCTAGCTTAATATCTTGTGGTAAAGTGATAATAGTATTATCTTTTAAAATCCAGATATTATCCTTATAGCTACCCTCTTTAGCGATGGTTTGGGATAGAATTTGACTGCCATTCATATCAAATATTTTTATATCTTTAGCACTTTGTTTATCCCCAAAAAGCTTATCAATATATATAAATTTATTCTCAAATCGCAAAAATATCCAGTTAGTAAATCTCTCAAAACTTTGAAAATCCTCAAGCGACTCTTGACGCTCTTTAGCATAGGCAAATTGTGTAAAGCATAGTCCAATATATCCAAAACTAATAGCCAAAGCAATGGTAAAAATCGGCATTATTAGGCGGTTTTTACTAACTCCTAAAGCGTAAAAGCTCACTAATTCATTGGAGCGAATGAGATTAATCATAGTTACAATCAACGCTAAAACCAAAGATATTGGCAAGATATAATTAACTGAAATTAACGCAGTCAAACTAACATAAATAAGCTGTAAATTAGCACTACTTGGGAGATTTTTTAGATTAGTTAGTGTATCGATAACTACATAAAATCCAATCAAAGAGATAAATATGATAAAAAAATATTTTAAATATATAAACGAACTATATCTAGCAAAAAGCTTCATTGAAAATCCAAAATTGTATTAAATGGAGTAAATTTTATCTAAATATGCTTAAATTTATTATCAAATTTTGGCAAAAATTTGGCTAAAATTACGCTTTTAAAGAGAAAATATGGTTAGATTGTTTTTATTTATAGTTTTTATAACCCTTTGTGTTGTGATTTTATCTAGCTTAAATCAGCAAATTTTGACAAATTTTATAAGTCAATATAGCCAATTTAGCTTGATTATTTATACTGGATTTTGGATAGTTTTGCCTATATTTTTATTTCCTGCTGGGATTTTAGCTATTGGTGGTGGGGCGATTTTTGGCTTTTGGGAGGCGCTTGTATGCACTATGATAGGGGTCGGGATAAACTCAGCTATTATGTATATAATCGCAAGATATTTTAGCAAGGCTTTTAATGCTAATAAATTTGAGATTATTAAGAATAAATTTTGTAAAGATGAATTTACTCTAATACTCTTGCTTAGATTAATACCGATTGTGCCTTATAATGTCGTGAATTACATGGCTGGGGCGTTGAGGTTTGATTTTGTTAAATTTATCATTGCTGGGGTGCTTGGCAAGTTTATTAGTGCGGTGCTATTTATAAATTTAGGTAGTAATATAGCAAATTATAAAAGCTATGAATTTTGGCTAGCCTTAGCCCTTGTGGTTGCGATGGGTTTGGTGGCGTTTTGGGTTAGAAAAATTCTAAATAGGAGGGTTGGATGAAGATTGTTTTAGCTACAAATAATATGGATAAAGTAAGGGAGATTAAAGCTTATTATAATCAATTTGAAGTTTTGGCTTTGGGCGATATATGTAAGCCATTTGAGATCCAAGAGTATGGCAAGAGCTTTTATGAAAATGCGATGATAAAAGCAGATGCTGTGTATGAGAAGATTAAAGAGCTTGGAATTGAAAATGAGTGTATAGCTCTAAGTGATGATAGCGGGATAAGCGTTGAAGCGCTTGGCTTTGCTCCTGGGATCTACTCGGCTAGATATAGTGGTGAAGGGGCAAGTGATGCGAGCAATAGAGCAAAATTGATTAGTGAGTTAAAAAGATTAGGTTTAAGCCGCTCTAAGGCATTTTACACCGCTTGTATCGGTATCGGCTCTAAATATGGTAGATATGGCGTCCATGGATTTATGCATGGAGAAGTCATCGATAGAGAGCTTGGGGATAATGGCTTTGGGTATGATTTTATGTTTATTCCTGATGGATTTGATAAGACTATAGGGCAGATTGATGAGAGTATCAAGCTTCAAATTTCGCACCGATCTAAGGGGCTAGAACTAGCTAAGCCTATACTTAAAATGTTAAGTAGATATTATTAACTTTATAGAATATAAAATATAGCCATTAATAATATTACAAAATTATACTTTAATATATTTTATGTCAAAATAGCATAAAATATATTTAAAGATAAGATTATGGATAAGATAGGAAATTTAGCTACCATAAGCAGTAATCTATATGATTACAACAACTGGATGGATAAGATAAAAAATTTTGTTGGTAATAATGCAAATTTAGATAATAGCCAAGATGGCATAAAACCATATAAGGTAAGCTCAAAAGATGTGAAATTAGATTTAAAATTAAATTTAGATGAAGCTCAAAAAGAGAAGCTCATTAAAGCATTTGGCTATCAAAAAAATAGCGATGGCACATATGGATATGCGCAAAAATTTGATATCATCAATGGCGATTTATCCTTACTAAGTTATCAAGAGCGAGTAAAATTAACTGGATTAAATGAGTATAGACCGCTAAGTGGATTTACTAGATATAGTGCTGATGCTGATAAGGTAAGCATTTGGGGCAAGATAACTGGACTTGATCCAAATTTTAGTAAAGAAGAGATTAAGGATTTGGTAGATTTTATAGATTTAAGTGGCGGTATAGCAATAGAGCAGATAGAAGCACTTCAGTATAATCCAAATCCAAAAAGCCGCACACTTAGAACCACGCCATACACAGTAGAAGAGTTAGCCTTACAAAATGCCAACTCCATAATAAGCCCTTGGCAAATTTATGAGCTTGAAGGAGAGCTACCACACACCATATCCTTACTAGACTCAGACCTTAGCGTAGAAGACTTCAAAGCCCAGTGGGCAAAGCATGTCATAAAGATACAATATGGGTTAGATATAAGCGATGAAGATGCTAAAAATGCAGTGAATATTTTCAAAGAGCTAAAAGCTGGCGAATATAAAAATGATAAATCAAATTCAAATGAAGCTAACAAAGAAGATACAAAAAAGCCCTTTACACCAATCCAAGGCTTTTCATTAAATAATAAAACTTATCAAGATGAAGCCATAGAGAGACTAAAAAAGCTTTACGAGATGATTAAAAGCGAATTTGATAATGGCAAAACGGAGCTTGAGATATTAAAGCAACTAGCAAAATTAAATTTAAAGGTATAAAAAGGCTATTAAATGGATATTAAAAATGCAGCTACTCCCATATATGACCCTTCTATGAAAGCAGACAGAGCTTTGTATGATAAGAATGAATTAACCTTACTAAATCCACCAAATGACTTTGGATTGCTAACACAAATGATGCAATACCATAGCGATGGGGCTACAAAAGGTGCGTATAGAAGTAGCTTAGATAGTAATTTTTTAATTTCGGGCTTAATTCAAAATACAACTGGCATATTTAAAGGATTTGTTGATGAGTTTAACGCAAAGATCAACTGGAAAAACACAGCTAATAATGCTTTAATAGATTTTAATCTAGCTTTGGGTAAAGATTTTAAAAACTCAACTTTTAGCAAATCGGAATTAGAAAATATCGGTTTGAATTTAGAAAATATGCCAAATTTAGGCGATAATATAGATAAAAAGGACGCTTTTAATATATTTCTATACCAAAATATAGATAAATATATAGATGTTGATTACGCTATAAAAGATACACTTAATCCTGGAAATTATAAAAAAGGAGATAAAGCACAAGAAAAACAGATAAAAGATTTTGTCAAATTTCAGCTTATGTCGCATTGGAAAGATAGTCCTGATAGTATGGAATTTATCAAAAATTTAACCAAAGATATGAATTTAAATGGGATAAAATTAGAAGAAAATAAGACAGATAATCCCCAAACCAAAGCACAAAATGAGCCACAAGCTGATGAAAAAAGAACGCCGATAAAAGGCAAAAGCAGTAATAGCTCAACTTATAGTAGCAAAAGGCAAATTTACTCTGACGCTTTTAAGAGATTTGCTAATTTACAAAATTTAGATAACACTTCTATAACAACCCTTTTAAACAGCATAAATAAAAGCAATATTAAAGTGTAAATCTAAGTTTAATTTAATAATTATTTTAATATCATTTAGAGAATAAATCTATTTGAAATAATTATTAAATTTACTTATATAAATCTTTAAGGAGAGTTTATGAGAATGCTTTGTGCTTTGTGTGCTGCTGTGAGTTTATATGCTCAAGATGTGAATTTAGGTAGGGTAAATGTAACTCAAAGCTATGAAAAAAATATTTTAGACAATCCTACCACCACCCAAATAACCAAAGATACCATACTTAACTCTCCAGATTTAGCCAAATCCTTGCTTGATATAAGCGGATTTAATATGGTTAGAAAAGGTGGTGGCGGTAGTGAAGTATCATATCGCTCAGGACTTTCGGCTAGACTTCCTATATATATAGATGGATCTGAAATTCAAGGCGGTTGCGGTGGTAGAATGGATACAGCCATCACATATATCGAACCACAAAACTATCGCTCCATAAAAATAATAAAAGGTCCTCAAGATGTGCGATATGGGGCTTTAGTTAATGGTGGATTGGTCTTTGATAGGGGGATTATCAGACTAGATAATGCTAGCTATGGTGCTGATATATCTATGTTAGCTGGTAGTTTTAATCAAAAAGAGCTAAGTGGCGAGGCCATAGGTGGTAATGAGCTTGGTAGTATTCAAATTAATGGCGGAATTTATCAAAGTGATAATTATAAAGATGGTGATGGCAACATTGTCCATTCAGAATATTTTCGCAAACAAGGAGCCATAATTGGCACTATAACTCCAAACGATGAGAGTGCTATTAGCTTAAGTGCGGATTTTGGCAATGGTGAGGCAGCCTATGCTGATAGAGCTATGGATGGGACAAAATTCCAAAGAGAGTCTTATAACCTTGCATTAGAGCAAGTCTTAGGCAAACACACTCTAAATTTACAAGGCTACTACCACTATATAGATCATGTGATGGATAATTTTAGCCTAAGACCAGCAATGCCAAATAGATATAATATTAGCAATCCAAAAAGAGAGATTATAGGCACTAAAGCTGAAATAAAGCTAAATTTTGATGATATAACCACATATATCGGTGGGTCTTATAAAGAAGATAAGCACTCTAGCAGAATGGCACAAAATGCCACTAGTGCTACTGACGCACAAAATAGAGTCTTTTCTCAAAATTACAATAAAAATGCTCTAATTAGCACAACTTCTATATTTACTCAAAGTGAGTATTTCAGCGAGAATTATGGTATATTTGGCGGTCTAAGAATAGATAGGGTTGAGATTGATAAGTATAATATAGGGATATTTGACCGCTCTAAAATGCAAACCCCAATCTCTGGATTTATGCGTTATGAGAGATATTATGACGCATTAAGCCTCTATGCTGGGGTTGGTAGAGCTGAGAGAACTTCTGATTTTTGGGAGTTTCAAAAGATTGATGGAATGAACTTAAAAACTGAAAAAAATCATCAAATCGATTTGGGTGCTCTTTATGATGATGGAAATATAAATTTAAGCACAAATTTATTTTTATCTAAAATTGATGATTATATTGTCCTAAATTATGGCACTACTACATCGGCTTTTAATACAGATGCACTCCTAATGGGCGGGGAGATGGATATGGAAATTTTAATTGATAATTTTTATAAATTAGGTGCTGGATTATCATATGTATATGGTAAAAATTTGAAAAATACAAATGGATTAAAAGATGGAGACCCACTACCACAAATCTCACCTTTAGCATTTAAAGCTGTAGCTGGGCTAGTGCGTAATGAGTGGTTTGTTGATTTGGATTTTTATGCCAATGCTAGCCAACATAGATATAAGGAGAATTACGGCAATGTCGCCGGAAAAGACCTAGGCTATAGCGATAGCTTTTGGACTATTGGATTAAATGCTGGATATAAATATAATAATTACCAAGTAATGTTAGCAGCGATGAATTTAAATAACGCACTATATAGCTATCATACTAGCAAAAATGGAGCCGCAATAGCAACTTTAGATATTCCAGCTACCACTAGGGTTTATGAGCCAGGTAGGAGCTTTTGGATAAAATTAAAAGCTAGTTTCTAAGCACTATGCAAAGGGTATTTGATCTAGTATCATTTATACTTTCGCTACTTATATATGTGGTGCTTTTATGGCTTGTAGTAGCTGGTAGCAAAATATATCTAGGCAAGGATAATAGTAGTAGTGATTTTGAAATTTCCCTAGTTCAAAGCATAGAGCCAAATTTTAAAAAACCAGAGCCACAAAAGCCAAAAACCGCCGAAAAAATCACGAAACTACCATCTGCAAATCCAGCTCCCAAAGCACAAATTAAACAAACAGATCATAACTCACAAGAAACGCAAACACCAGCTAAACACTACTTTGCTACCCAAGAGCAAATAATACCACTAGGTAGTAACGATCCAGTATTTAAAGCCTTAAAAGATGAAATAGCCAAAAATACCATCTATCCAAGAGCTGCTAGAAGAGCTAGATTAAGTGGCGTAGTGGGAGTGGAGTTTCAAATAGATAAAAGCGGTATAAGCAATGAGAAAATCTCACGCCCTAGCCAATATAAATTGCTAAATGAAGCAGCTTTAAACGCTATTAAAAACACAAAGCCAAATTTAGAAAAAATAGATAAAAAATATAGCATTTCTATGGAGATTGCCTTTGAACTTCGCTAAATATTTTTTAAATTTATCAACCTAGAATTAAAGGAGTTTTAGCTAAATTTAGCTATAATTTAAAAATTTCATATATAAGGATAGCAAATGAGCCATATTTTAATCATTGGAGCTGGCGGAGTAAGCCAAGCAGCAACGGTAAAATGTGCGATGAATTCGCAAGTATTTACCAAAATAACTCTAGCAAGTCGCACCAAAAGCAAATGCGATAAGATAGCTAAATTTATAAAGGATAGATTAAATATAGATATTGATACAGCGGTGATAGATGCTGATGATACAGATGCGGTTGTAAAGCTTATTAGGGATATTAAGGCCGATTTACTCTTAAATGTCGCTTTGCCATATCAGGATTTGACCCTAATGGACGCTTGCTCTAAGGCTAAAATTCCATACATAGATACGGCCAATTACGAGCACCCAGATACAGCTAAATTTGAGTATAAACTTCAATGGGCTAAAGATAGCGATTTTAAATCTGCTAACACTATGGCGTTACTTGGTAGCGGATTTGACCCAGGCGTTACTAATGTCTATTGTGCCTATGCGAAACAATATATATTTGATGAGATTGAGTATATCGATATTTTAGATTGTAACGCTGGAGATCATGGCTATGCGTTTGCTACAAATTTCAATCCAGAGATAAATTTGCGTGAAGTCAGCGCAAAAGGTAGATACTACAAAGATGGCAAATGGATTGAAACTAAGCCAATGGAGATAGGATTTAGCTGGGACTACCCAAAAATTGGCCCAAAAGATAGCTACTTGCTATACCACGAAGAGCTAGAAAGCCTAGTAAAAAATATCCCTACTCTAAAGCAAATTCGCTTCTTTATGACCTTTGGCCAAAGCTACCTAACCCATATGAAATGCCTAGAAAATGTCGGTATGCTAAGAATCGATGAGGTTGAGCACAATGGAGTAAAAATCGTGCCAATTCAATTTTTAAAAACCTTACTACCAGACCCAGCAAGCTTGGGCGCTAGAACTAAAGGCAAGACAAATATAGGCTGCGTAATCACTGGTATAAAAGATGGAAAACCAAAAAAAATCTATATATATAATGTATGCGACCATGAAGAGTGCTATAAAGAAACTGGCGTTGGTGCGGTTAGCTACACCACAGGAGTGCCAGCAATGATAGGCTCAATGATGGTAGCAAAGGGGATTTGGAAGGCAAATGGAGTGTTTAATATGGAGGAATTTGATGCTAAGCCATTTATGGATGAGCTAAATAAACAAGGCCTCCCATGGGAGATAATAGAGATGGCGCCAAATGAAAGCAGATTAATCAAGGAAATTTAAGCCAAATTTAGATAAAATCCCAATTTTTAAACTCAAAAAAAGGAAAAGCAATGAAAAAAGATATACATCCAGAGTATGTTGAATGCACAGTTAGTTGCGCTTGCGGAAATACTTTTAAAAGCAGATCAAATAAAGCAGAGATAAAAGTAGATATTTGCAATGCTTGTCATCCATTCTTCACAGGTAGTGAAAAGATCGTAGATAGCGCAGGTCGTGTAGATAAATTTAAGAAAAAATATGGTATAAAATAGTAGTTTGCTCTACTTTCTTCCTACTCCAATTGGTAATTTAGATGATATTTCAAAGAGATGCCTGGACATCTTGAACCTTTGCGATATTATCATTTGTGAAGATAGTAGAGTAACTAAATCTTTTATAAAACTTCTAAATTCAAGATATAATCTAGATATAAAGCCATCTGAGTTTTACTCCTTACACACTCATAATGAGAGTGAGTTTTTTGCTAAATTTGAAGTTAGTAAATTGGTAGAAAAAATCGTAGTATATGTAAGTGATGCCGGTATGCCTTGTATTAGCGATCCAGGAGTATCCTTAGTCAAATTCGCCCAGAAAAACTCCATCAATTACGAAGTGTTAAGCGGATCAAACGCCTTGCTTTTAGCAGTAGCAGCTAGTGGGCTAGTAGAAAAGGAGTTTAGCTTTTTAGGATTTTTACCAAATAATGGAAAAGATAGAGATATAGCCTTACAAAATGCCCTTAACTCACCCTATCCAGTAGTTATATACGAATCACCAAAAAGAGTTTTTGAGCTTATTACTTCAGTAGCAAAAATGGAGCCAAATAGAGAAATTTTCGCTATTAAAGAGGCTACAAAGAGATTTGAAACCAAATTTAAAGATTCAGCACAAAATTTAGTAATAAAGCTAAAAAACGCCAACCTAAAAGGCGAATGGTGCGTAGTAATCGCCGCTTCAAATGTGTCAAATTATGAAAAAATCACAATATCAGATATTGATGAATTAGATATCCCGCCAAAGCAAAAGGCAAAATTACTAAGCAAATTAACAGGCAAAAGCGTCAAAGAGATATATAACCAATTAACCAATCAAAATTAAAATAGAAAATTTACTAAATTTATCTATAAAAATAAGCTAAAATTTAAGGGCTTTTAGATACCATAAGCACTATGATTGTCTATGGAAAACAGCTATTTTTACATTTGTTAAAACATCACAAAGAGAAGCTTGAAGAGATATATCTAGCAAAAGAGGTTCAAAAAGATATATTCAACCAAATAGCAAAAGTTGGCTTGAAAATTCAAAAAGTTGATAATCAAAAAGCTCAAGCACTCGCCCGTGGTGGCAATCATCAAGGCTTTTTAGCAAAGGTAAAAGAGTATGAATTTGCCACTTTAAATGAGATTAAAAAGTCTGATTATTTGGTAGTTTTATATGGTTTAAGCGATGTGGGAAATATCGGTGCTATAGTAAGAACTGCATATGCCCTAGGAGCTGGAGGAGTAATCGTAGTAGGAAAAAACCAAAATCTAGCAATACAAGGCATAATACGCTCTAGTAGCGGTGCGGCGTATGAGTTGCCAATCGCTCTTTGTGATGATGGATTGAGCTTTATCAATGAGTTAAAGCAGGTTGGATTTAAAATTTACGCTGCAAACGCTGGTGGCAAGAGTGCTAAAGATTTTAAATTTACCCCTAAAACCGCTATAATTATGGGTAGTGAAGGTGAAGGAATACCAAATAAGGTATTACAAAAGTGTGATAATATCCTAGGCATAAATATGCGTAGGGATTGGGATAGCTTAAATGTCAGCGTGGCATTTGGAATATTATTTGATAGGATTGTAAATGGCTAATGGTATAGAAAAACTTTTAGAAATGGATCTTAAAGAGATCACTAAACGCACTCATATAGAGACTGAATATTTAGAGTATATGTGTGAGAAAAATTATGAAAAACTTCGTAAATTAAACGCTTCTGGCTTTGCTAAAATCATAAGTCGTGAGTATGGGCTAGACCTTCAAGATTGGATAGATGAGTATAATGCTTATTGTAAAGAAAATGGTTGTGCTGGTAGCTCTAATTGCAGTGTGGCACCTAAAATTCCAGCATATACTCCAAAGAGCGATAATAGCAAGGCTCTAACGATAATTTTAATCATAGCTTTAATAGCTGTAGCTATCGTTTGGCTGATTAAATTTACCAATATTTTAGATGGTATAGAGTTGCTAAATTTTGAGAAAAACCAAAGCATTGCATACTCCGCTACCACGGTAGTAGAATCCGCTAAAGAGAATTTAAAAAGCACAGATAGCGTAGCGGCACAAAATGATGAAAATATCACTAATATAGAAGATAACAAAACTCTAGCTATAAGCGATGATAACGCCACTATAACAGAATCAAATTCAACCATCCAAAGCATAGAGATTCAAACTCCACAAATAGTAAATCAAGCAGATAAAATAGCTAAAATTATCCCAGCTAAATCCATTTGGATAGGCATCAAAAACATAGATGGCAAAAATAAAAAATCATACACAACCAAAAATGCTTTAGATATAAATTTAAGCATAGACCAACTAATCCAAACAGGCCATGGTGAGCTTACCTTAGAATTAGATGGCAATCAGAAAAAATTTACATTGCAAAAACCATTGAGATTTGTAGTAGAAAATGGAGTTATAAAAGAGATTGATTATGCTGAATTTGTCAAGCTAAATAGAGGCGCTCAATGGTAAAATCAATATCTCTATTATTTATCCTTGCTATGAGTTGTTTTGGCTTTGATCTATATAGCAATATTAAAAGCATTATATCAGAACAAACTTACGCTAAAAATAGAGATAAAATAGAAAAAATATTTGCTATACAATCTGAATTTATAGATAATAACGGCAACCCAAACTATGCTAAAATCACAAATACCCTAAGGGTAAATTCGCTTTTAAATATTAGCTACTCTAAGCCTGTAAATTTAGAAATTGCATTTTATAGTCCAACTTCTGATATTTTGATGTTTAAGAGTATATCTGAAGCACTAAAAAGCATTGGATACTCATATTTTTTAAGCAAATCTTTAAAAAGCAACACCGAAGGGATAGTCTGGCAAATTTCAATGAGCTCAAGATTTATCCTTGACCCTGGCACACTATATAAAGAGCTTGGCAAAAACCAGATATTTATCAAAGATATTAAGCGTGATGGAGAATTTAGCTTCACTTATAGCATTGATGCTTCTAAGGCTGTGCTATCTACTCATGATTATATTAGCGATGTAGAATTTGACCTTGCTAAGCCACTTGAGCCATATTTTTTAAATATAAATCAAAAGAGTGAAGCATTGATAAAAAGCTATATATCAGATAGCTGGATATGCGATATAAGGGTGCTTGATAGGGATTTAAATTTAATAACTCAGATCAAATCAGATAAGCCAGAAAAGGAAATTTATATCAAATTTCCTCCAAATTCATACTATTTACTCATAGATGATGCTTTTAGCTTAGAAAATATTAAACGAGGTTTAAAAATTTATATAAAATCAAATTAAGGAGTTAGTTGTGTTTGATGAGATAAGGTTTAATACCATTGAGAGATTGCCAAACTACGCTTTTGCAGAAGTCAATGCCATTAAAATGGCAGCAAGAAGAGATGGTGCTGATATTATAGATTTTTCTATGGGAAATCCAGATGGCAGGACACCGCAGCACATAATAGACAAACTATGCGAAAGTGCTATGAAAGATAAAACACATGGCTACAGCGTCTCTCAAGGTATCTATAAACTTCGTGTTGCGATATGTAATTGGTATAAGCGAAAGTATGGCGTCATCTTAGACCCTGAAACAGAAGCAGTCGCCACTATGGGTAGCAAGGAGGGCTTTGTCCATTTAGTTCAAGCTATAACCAACCCAGGAGATGTCGCCATCGTGCCTGATCCTGCCTATCCTATACACACTCAAGCATTTATTATAGCTGGTGGCAATGTAACCAAAATGCCTCTAATCTATAATATAAATTATGAATTAGATGAGAATAAATTCTTTGAAAATTTAGAAATCGCCATAAAAGAGAGCATACCAAAACCAAAATATGTAGTGGTAAATTTCCCTCACAACCCAACTACAGTAACATGCCAAAAGAGCTTTTATGAAAGGCTTGTAGAGACTGCAAAGCGTGAGAGATTTTATATAATTAGCGATATAGCTTATGCTGAGCTTACATTTGATGGATACAAAACTCCAAGCATATTTGAAGTAGATGGCGCTAAAGATGTGGCCGTAGAGTGCTATACTCTATCAAAATCATATAATATGGCAGGTTGGCGTGTAGGCTTTATCTGTGGAAATAAAAAGCTAGTAGCAGCACTTAAAAAGATAAAATCTTGGTTTGATTATGGAATGTTTACTCCTATTCAAGTAGCAGCCACCGTGGCACTTGATGGCGATCAAGATTGCGTTGAGCAAATCAGACAAACTTATGAAAAGCGAAGAGATACTCTCATAGAGGCATTTAGTGCAGCTGGCTGGGATATAGCCAAGCCAAGAGCTAGTATGTTTGCTTGGGCAAAGCTTCCACCACAAGTAGGCAACATAAGTAGCAAAGAATTTGCCAAGCAGCTATTAACCAAAGCCTGTGTAGCTGTAAGCCCTGGGGCTGGATTTGGCGTAGCTGGAGATGACTATGTAAGAATAGCTTTTATAGAAAATGAAAATAGAATTCGCCAAGCTGCAAGAAATATCAAAAAATATCTAAAAGAAGTCCAATGAGAGTAGCAATATTAGGCTTTGGAACGGTAGGAAGTGAAGTTGCTAATGTCCTTATAAAAAATAGCGACTTAATAGCCTCTAGAGCTGGTGTAAGCATAGAGCCCGTAATAGGTGTAGTAAGAGATCTATCCAAGCACAAAAACCCTATAATCCCACTAAGCGATGATCTTCAAAGTGTGATAGATAGAGATGATATAGATGTATTTGTAGAGCTTATGGGTGGGATCGATAAACCATATGAGATAGTAAGCAAAATTTTAGAGCGTAAAAAGGCGGTAGTAACGGCAAATAAAGCCCTTTTAGCATACTATAGAAATGAGCTTGAAGCATTAGCTGGAGATACGGCATTTGGCTATGAAGCTAGTGTCGCTGGTGGAATTCCAATCATAAAAGCCCTAAGAGAGGGATTAAGTGCAAATCATATCCAAAAAATTATAGGGATAATGAATGGCACTAGCAACTATATTTTAACAAGTATGATGAGTAGTGGAATTCAATTTGATAAAGCTCTTAAAATGGCTCAAGAGCTAGGATATGCTGAAGCAGACCCGACATTTGATATAGGCGGATTTGACACGGCTCATAAATTGCTAATTTTAGCTAGTATTGCCTACTGCGTACATGCTAAACCAGAAGATATTATGATAGAGGGCATAAGTGAAATTAGCAGTGAAGATATATATTTTGCTAATGAATTTGAATATGCCATTAAGCTTTTAGCCATTGCTAAGCGTGATGAAGGCACCTTAGAGCTAAGAGTTCATCCAGCATTTATAAGCAAGGATAAGATGCTAGCAAATGTAAATGGAGTTATGAATGCTGTAAGCGTCGTAGGCGATGCTGTGGGAGAGAGCTTATTTTATGGGGCTGGTGCTGGTGGAAGTGCTACTGCAAGTGCTGTTATAAGTGATTTAATAGATATAGCTAGAGAGATTAGAAACCCTATGCTTGGCTATAAAGCACCACTTGAGTCCTTGCCACTTAGGTTATTAAAACCAAATGAGATCAAAACTAAATATTATTTAAGATTAAAAGTTGCTGATGAAGTGGGGGTTTTGGCTAAGATTACGAATTTAATGAGCCAAAATAATCTCTCAATAGATAGCTTCTTGCAAAAAGCCAAAAGCAAAGATAATGAGTATGCTACACTATTTTTTACCACTCATACTTGCTTAGAGGCTGATATGTTAAGAGTGATTGATAACCTAAAAAACGAAAACTTCATCAAGGCTAAGCCATTTATGATTAGGATTGAGAGTTAAATTTGGGCTTAAAAGAGTATCTTTTTGGGCATGAATCTGAGAAAAAAGCAGCCAAATATCTGGCCAAAAATGGCTATAAAATTTTGGAGTTAAACTACAAAACCAAATTTGGAGAGATTGATATTATCGCTAGTAATGGATCAACTCTCCATTTTATCGAAGTTAAAGCCTCTACTAAAGATTATCAAACAATTTATAGAGTAACCAAATCCAAATTAGAAAAAATAATTAAAGCTATAGATTTTTATATGCTAAGTTTAAACTCAAATATTCCTTATCAAATTGATTTAATCTGCATTAATGGCGAAGATATAGAATTGATAGAAAATATCACATATTGATTAAATTTCTTGCCATATTTTTTTAAAATTTAATAATTAATAAAATTTATTAACTTTTATATTTTATAATATTTTCTGATTTGATGAAGTTTGAGTTACCTAAAATTATGTTTGTTATTTTTAGTTTAACTTTTTTAATGTATAATTTTACTATAAACCATAAAGGAGATAAAAATGGGTAAATATATTGACTTAACTGCTGAAAATTTCAATATCGCTAAAGAGGGTGTCGCTTTAGTGGATTTCTGGGCTCCATGGTGCGGACCATGCAGAATGTTAGCTCCAGTTATTGATGAATTAGCCGAAGAGTTCGATGGCAAGGCAAAAATCTGCAAAGTAAATACAGATGAAGTTCAAGATTTGGCTGTAGAGTATGGCGTTCGCTCTATTCCAACTCTACTATTTTTCAAAAATGGAGAGATTAAAGATACTTTAATCGGTGCTCAATCTAAAACTGCAATCGCAGAAAAAATAAACTCACTTCTATAATTAACAGGGGCTGTAAGCCCCTAACTCACTTCAATTCAAATCATTCTTTTATATCAAATTTATTTTTATGTAATATCTGTAAATATTATATAGATATAAATTTAAAATTAGGAGAAACTATGTTAGATGTAGCTATAATCGGTGGGGGACCAGCTGGTCTTAGTGCAGGGCTTTATGCTACTCGTGGTGGGTTAAAAAATGTCGTAATGTTTGAAAAAGGAATGCCTGGCGGTCAAATCACCAGTAGCTCTGAGATGGAAAACTACCCTGGCGTAGCAACCGTAATGGATGGTATGAGTTTTATGGCTCCATGGCTTGAGCAATGCACAAGATTTGGTCTAAGGCATGAGATGGCTGGAGTAGAAAAAGTATCTAAAAATAGCGATGGTAGCTTTACTATTACCTTAGAAGGTGGCAAGACAGAAGAGGCAAAAGCGGTGATTGTCTGCACAGGCTCAACTCCAAAAAGAGCTGGATTTAAAGGTGAAGATGAATTTTTTGGCAAAGGAGTTAGCACTTGCGCTACTTGCGATGGATTTTTTTATAAAAATAAAGAAGTAGCAGTTTTAGGTGGTGGCGATACTGCTATTGAAGAAGCTGAATATTTATCAAGAATTTGCTCAAAAGTCTATTTAATCCATCGCCGTGATACATTTAGAGCAGCTCCAAGCTCTGTTGAAAAAGTTAAGAAAAATGAGAAAATAGAGTTAATCTTAAACGCTACAATAGAAGAGGTATATGGCGATAGTGTAGCCGGTGTAAAGGGCGTTAAAGTTAAATTAAATGATGGAAGTATAAGAGATTTAGTCGTTCCTGGAATATTTACATTTGTTGGGTTAAATGTAAGAAATGAAGTTTTAAAAGATGGAGATAAATTTATTTGCGATATTTTGCCTACTGGTCAAGTCAAAGTAGATCTAAAAATGCAAACTTCAACTCCAGGGCTATTTGCCGCAGGAGATTTAAGACAAGATGCACCTAAACAAGTAGTTAGTGCAGCTGCTGATGGTGCTGTAGCCGCACTTAGTGCGATGAGCTATATTGAGAGCTTACATTAGCATTAAAGCCACTTATTAATTTAAGTGGCTCTTTTACTAAATTTTATATACAAATATTTTAAAAAATAATAAAATTTATTTATGCTAATCTTAATATAATTATTAAATTTAATAGTAAAAATAATGCCAATAAGTGTATATATAAAACCTTTAACTACTATTATAATCTAAACAATTACCATTATAAAAAGCATAAGTAAAAATCTATACATAACACTCTTAAGGATTTTGCTATTAAAACATGCGTTACTCTTATGCTTTACACTCTCTTTGAGAAAGTTCCTATTTTTACTTCGCTAGAGCCAAGCTAATCTTTGCGACCAAAGTTTTTTAAATTCTTTTCTTTAAAGGACAGGGGAAACTAAAATTTGAAAGCCAAAACAGTTTCCCCTATCCCTTAAAAATCAGGGCCCCTTCCCAGTTTGGCATTTTTATTTTATAAAAAGCCATATTAAACCTGAGCGTAGCTCAGCAACATTAGAAGGCTTTTACAAGGGGTTGGGGGTTGTTAAGGGGGAAGGGGTAGCGTCTGCCAAAAAGCGTCCCCCTTCCCACTTAAATATTTACTTCGCAGACTAGCAAAGCTAGTCTTTACGACAAGGAGCTACGCTCCCTTGACCCACCTGAAGTTATCTATCCGACAAATGCGGATAAAATTATAGTTTAACTTCGCTAGAGCCAAGCTAGTCTTTGCGACAAACTTTTTTAAATTCTTTTCTTTAAGGGGCAGGGGAAACTATTTTTAACTTCGCAGTGGAGCAAAGCTCCACTTTGCGACAAGAAGCTACGCTCCCTTGACCCACCTGAAGCCCCACAAGTGGGGTACCCCATTTATGGGGACTTTAGTATTTGCTACTTTAGCACGGACTTCGTTCGTGCGTTAAAAGTAGGTAAAAAT
>NZ_JANQCT010000006.1:0-75829 GCF_024723495.1 Campylobacter sp. RM19073
CATTCGCTGGTTTTCAAGGAAACCACCCCTAAAGGTGTCGCATTCGCTGGTTTTCAAGGAAACCACCCCTAAAGGTGTCGCATTCGCTGGTTTTCAAGGAAACCACCCCTAAAGGTGTCGCATTCGCTGGTTTTGGAAACGCACTAAAGCCCCTACTTCGTAGGGTTACCCCTATTTTAACTTCGCCGCACGAGCTAAGCCCCACTTTGCGACAAGGAGCCACACTCCCTTGACCCACCTCTTGTGCTTTGAACTATCTTTGAGAAAGTTATCCATCCGACAAATGCGGATTTTTTTGGTTGGTTTTTCTATATCTTTTTAGCCTTTTTATAAACTTGATAAAGCTCATCTTGTGTTGGCTCGTTAGCTTCAGCTAGAAATTTAGCGTATTGCTTGGCTCTAGTTTCAGCTTTTTTATGCTTTGATTTGGTATAGTTTCACCCATAGCTTCTACTTCTTGTTTAGCTATTTGTGGGGCGTTTAAAGTAGAGAGCGTGTCCCCACCCCATACTATATCACCCTTAAATTTACCGCTATAAGCGGACAAGTTCGCGGTATCGCCTTTAACTTGTGAATTTGGCTTTCTTTTATCTTTATTCAGTTTTGGATTTCTAAAAATCATTTTATCTTTTATATTTCTATCAAAATAAAATGTTATAATATCATCAGTAACCGTAGGTTGTGGTAATTCGGCGGTCGTCATGTCCCTACGGCTACTATCAACAACAACCCTAAATTTAACCCCTTCTTTATTTTCCCATTCGTAAATTCTAGCTCCATTTTTATCTATAAAAGGCTCTTTGTATGTTTTTATATACTCTCTTAAGGAGTTGCCTAAATTTAAAAGCTCTTGATTGGTTATATATCCTGGTTTAGTTTCATCCATTAAATGTCTTATTTTAATATGTTTAGCACCTTTATCCCTGTTAGTATTGGCATATCTTATCGCACTATCTACATTTTCTAAATCAGTCTTGATATAAGTTGCTTTTTTATCATTATAAGTTACATTGTGGATGCCTCTTATCTCTTTTTTAGCTTCAGATAAAGTTAAAAAATAAAAATTTTATCTTTATATATTTACCATAGATAAAAAATATTGATTTTAATTATCATTTAAGTAATTTGTTGCTACAATTCCATTTAGTTTTTGATAAGCAATATCAAAATATAATATTTAGGAGTAAATTTATCTTTATTTACGGAGAATTTAATGTTAGCATATTTTTATACTGGCGGTCCATTTATGTGGCCTATATTTTTCCTTTTTGTTTTGTCATTTGGGGTAATACTTGAAAAGCTCTGTTACTTTCTGATTTACGAACTAGATGCCACGGCAAAATTTAAGATGAAGTTAGCAACTCTAATCAACAGCAACAAAGATGAAGAGGTAAAAATTTTATGCCAAAAATATAAAAATACAATTGCTAAAACTACTATTTTTGTGCTTGAAAGTGTAAATTTTAAACTAGATACAAAATCGCAAATAGACTACATTATTGAAGAGGCTATAAATGATAAAATTGTAAATTTGGAAAAACATAACTGGATTCTTAGAATGTGTGCAAGCGTAGCTCCGCAACTTGGGCTTTTAGGCACAATTACTGGAATGATTAGATCATTTGCTGGATTAAGTGGCGGAGCAAATGCACCAGAGGTAGCCATAGGAATTTCAGAAGCACTCTACACCACAGCAGCCGGTCTAATAGTAGCAATTCCTTGCTTAATAATTCATCTAATGATAAACAAGAAAATAGATTATATTTTAAATGACTTAAATAGAACAATTGGGCTTTTTAGCAGGAGAATTGCATGAAATTTGTAAGAAGAGAACAAAATAAAATCGGCAGAATTTCTATGCTAAATTTGATCGATGTTATCTTTGTTTTGTTGCTATTTTTTATGCTAACAACAACATTTAACAAACTTACTCATTTTAATGTAAATTTACCGCAGACTACTACTGAATTTGAAAAAGATAATAACTTACCAGTAGAATTATTTTATGAAATAAATGAAAAAATTACATTAAAAATTGGCGAAATAGAGCAAATTTTAAGTATAGACGCATTAAAAAATTTCATCTCGAATTTGGATGAAAATCATAAAAATAGTATCAAAATAAGCGCCGATGAAGGGCTTGAATATAAGAAAATTATCGATCTTATTTCTATTTTAAAAGATGCAAATGTCAATAATGTAGAGTTAAATATAAGAAAAAATTAAACCAATAATTTAGGAGTTAAAATGATAAACAAATTTGCTATTTTTAGTCTATGCGCCACATCAGCTATCGCTCTTAATGCCGCTGATACCAAGCTTGATACCACAGTCATCACGGCTACAGGCTTTGAGAGTCCCTTAAAAGATGAAACTAGAAATGTTTCTATCATCACAGCTGATGAGATCCAAGGGCGAGGGTATGCTAGCGTCCAAGAGATCTTAGAAAAAGTTCCAAGTGTAACCTTCGTCAATCCTGGATTTGGCGATACGGTAGATCTTAGAGGTCAAGGAAGCAAAGCCAATACATCTGTAAAAGTATTGATTAACGGAATTGGGTTAAATATGCTAGACACTGCTCATGCTGTAGTTCCAATCAATATGATAAATGTCGATGATATAGAAAGAATTGAGGTAATCCCAGGCGGAGGAAGTGTGCTTTATGGTGGAGGTACTGCAGGTGGCGTTATAAACATAATTACAAAGCAAAAGCCTGAGGATTTTTTTGCTAATATTTCAGCTAAATTTGGCTCATACTCTCACAGATCTACAAATTTAGCTCTAGGGGTAAAAGCAACCGATGATTTATATTTAAAATTTAACGCAAAAGCCTTCAGCGAAAATGGCTATAGATATAATGAAAGAAATAGAGGATATTATACAAGCGGATCAGCTATCTATCAGATAACAGATACTCAAAACATAACACTAAATACAAACTACTATAGCTCAAAAATAGACACAACAAGCTCAATAACAAAAGATGAGCTTAATAATAATAGAAAAGCAGCAGGAAGTGATAAAACATTCCAAAAAGATAGACAACTCGATATTAGCCTAGACTACTCTATTAAGCCAGTTGATGAGCTCGAAATTCGAATAATGCCATATTATCAAAAAATAAAAATGACACCAGATATTTTCTCATCATATGTTACTTATGGTCTTTTCGAAGATGAAAAAAAGGGCGTAAAAACAAAAGGTAGATATGATTATGGTAGTGGCGAATTTGTAGCTGGATACGAATATGAGAAAAATGATGGAGCAAGAAGCTCTATTATGGATATGAATATGCCAACAGGGGGGGGGCGCTATCATAATGATATAAATGTAGATATAACAAAAAATACTCACTCTATATACGCACTTCAAAGGCATGAGTTTAATAGCTGGTTTTCTTTAGGTGCTGGGGCAAGATATGAGTGGGCTGATTATACAAATAGCAGAACTACAAATGTGAATATGACAACAAATGGAATGCCACCTAGACCTATAAATACCACAGATAGCATACAAAATAACACTGATATTAATACTTATGCATTTGAAATTACGCCAAATTTCAAATATTCAGATACTGGGAATGTTTATTTAAAATTTGAGCGTGGCTTTATATCGCCAAGTCCAGTTCAATTAACAGATAAAGATCAAATCAAAGGCTACTCATTTAATAATTTAAAGCCAGAGATATTTAGGACATATGAAGTTGGTATAAAAGATTTAATTTTTGGTCAATTCTCAAGTGCTACAATCTTTAAAACAGATACAACTGATGAGATTGTTTATGAAGAGCTTGGTGGTGGTCGCCACGCTCAAGCTTGGAGATATTATAATCTCTCAAAAACTCGCCGTTATGGAATTGAGCTATATTCAGAGCAATGGCTATTTGACCAATTAAAACTAAGTCAAACATTCTCATATATTAATGCACAGATAAAAGAGGGCAAAGATAATGGAAAAAGAGTGCCACTTGTCCCAAGAACTAAATTTGTGCTAGGAGTTGATTATCTGCCAATTAAAAAGCTTACAATTTTAAGTAATTTTAAATATTTTGATAGCACGGTTGATAGCAACTATGATAAGATAAAAGATCGTTTTATCGTTGATATTGGCACAAAATATGACTTTGCAAAAAATATCTCAATGTCAGCTGGAATAAAAAATCTATTTAATGAAAGGTATAACACATATCAAAATAAAAAACAAAATAGCTATATTCCAGCACCTGAGAGAAATTTTTATGCTGAGTTTAAATACACATTTTAAGGCATAAAATGAGATATTTCTTGCTCTCTCTCATTATAAATTTGGTGATATTATTTTTGCCACTGCACTCAGATGAAGCAATAACTACCCCAAAAAAGATCACTATAAAATTAAATGAAACAAAGGGGCAAGAAACTCCAAAAATCGAGCCAAAACCAAAAAAAGAGGAGATAAAACAAGATCTAGTAGAGGAATTAACAAAAATCGAAAAGGCAAAAGATGAGCCTATAAAAGAAGCTCAAAAATCCAAACCACAGCCAAAACCAAAAAAAGTGCTTAAAGATATACACAAAGTAGAAAAAATAGAGCAAATAAGCGAAATTTCAATTCAAAATCAATTTGATAAATCACAAATTTCAAATAAAACAACTCAAAATATAGTTAATGAGTTTAAAAAAAGCGAAGATGTCTGCCTAGAAGGGGTTGGCTTTATAATCACAAATAAAATAGAACCAACCTACCCTAAAAAAGCACTTTTATTAAAGCTTAGAGATACTTTTATAGTTGAAGTTGAATTTCAAATAAACAAAGATGGAAGTATTAAAATTCTAAAAGTCAATGGAAAGAGTGAAATTTTTAATGACCAAGCTAAAATATTAACCCAAAAGCTGGATATCAAGGTACTTAAAGATGGTATTAGTAATTGTAAAATTATAAAACCATATGAATTTAAATTTAAAGGATAAAAGGTGCTTATAGAGATAAAATGCCACAAAATGCCAAGCCTTAATAGATCGCAAATAGTAGAATTTTGTAAAATAGATGGATGCTTAAGCATTAAAAGAGAAATACTAAAATACCATAAATTTGATATTTTTTGGAAAAATAGTATCGCAAATATAGTAAGCTTATTTAAAAAGGATTTGGCGTGAAAAAAATTGTCATTTTTTCATCACTTACAGGAAATACAAAAAAAGTCGCAAATAGCATTGCTAGTGCGTTAAATTGTAAAAGCATAAATTATACCCAAATCTCATTACAAGAGTTAGAAAATTATGATTTTATAGCTATAGGATTTTACATAGACAAAGGCGATATGGATAGTGATTTTAAGGGCTTTACAAGCCAAATTCGCTCTAAAAAAATAGGGCTTTTTATAACAATGGGCGGAGATACAAATAGCGAATATGCAAAAAATGCTATAGATGGATTTAAGGCTAAATTTATTTCGCAAGGAAATGAGATTTTAGTTACTTTTTATTCCCAAGGCGCGATCGATCCAAAAATTATAGAAAAAATGCGAGAAATGGCAAAAATTTATCCAAATGATAAACGCTATAAAATCACGCCAGAAAAAGAAGCTAGATGGCTACAAGCAAGCACCCATCCTGATAAAACTGACTTAGAAAATGCAAAAAACGCATTTTTAGCACTGAAAATTTAGAGGTAAAAAGTGAAATTCTATTTAAAATCTACATTTGAGCTTATCTTGATTTTATTCTTAATTTTTGCCGTTATATCTAGAGCTATTATCACGCATTTAGGGCATAATTTTGTATATAATATTCGCTTAAAAATCGTAAAAGAGATATTAAATGCAAAATTTTGAAAGCATAAATAAAATTCCAAAAAACAAGCTCTTAGCATCATTAACTAGCGATATAACAAGCATCAGTATGGGTTTTGGTTCAATTCCTGAGGCTTTACAAGGAGCTTTTATTTTAATTTCCACGCTTGGCTATATAGCATATCTATCACCTGGTATTGGGATTTTGGTTATGCTTTGCCTAGCTGTTATGATTGTTATAAGTTTTTATTTTATGAAAAGAACTTATACATATTTTAGCAGACATAGACTTGGCAAAAACACACTTTATAAGGATTATTCTGAGTGTATTGAAGGCCAAAAAAAGCGTTTAGCTCTTATAAATGCTCTTTTAGAAAATAGAAGTTTATTGCTTCTTGATGAGTGGGCGACTAATCAAGATCCAAACTTTAAAGCCATTTTTTATAATGAAATTTTACCTTATCTAAACTCACTTGGATTTACTATTATATTAATTAGTCATGATGGTAGATATTTTTATGCTGCACAAAAAATTTATGAGATAAAAAATGAAAAGATTAAGATTTAGCTCAGATTGTAATGCAGCTTGAGCTAAACTTTAATTTTAAGGAGAAAAAATGAAAAATAATGCAATTAAGCATATGAATGAGGAGCACGGCGATATAGTCGAGGCAATGGCGATAAAATTTGGCTCACTACAAAATGCCAAAGATGCAAAAATAGTAGATATTGATGAAGATGGTTTGGATATTGATGTTGATGGAAATTTAATAAGAGTTCCATTTGCTAAAAAAGCCAATCAAAATGGCGAAGGATACAAAGATGCGATAATGGAAATTTGTAAAGATTTAAAGCCAAGCGGTGATAAGCTTGTAAAGATTTCAGCTCAATTAATTGAATTTATAGATAGCAATAATAGCGTCATAATTTCTAGCCTAAAAAATGGTATGCCATTTTCATCTTATGCACCAGCTATGAGAAAAGATGATGAAATTTTAGCTTTAATCTCATCAGTAGCACCTCACTATAAAAATTTAATATCAAATCCAGATAAGGTTTCAATTCTTTTCTTACAAGATGAAAGCAAGGCAAACACGATATTTGCACGAATTAGGGCTAGCTGGGAAGCAAAGGCAAATTTTGATAAAAATAGCCAATTAAGAGAATTTTTCTTTGACGAAATAACCAAAAAATTTCCACAAGATCAAGCGGCAAATTTTATAAGAGAAATGAGCGATTTTGAAGTTATTAGATTTAGTCTAACAAATGGTAGATTTGTGCGTGGTTTTGGTGCGGCTTACGATATGGTTGGGTTTAAGATTTTATCCCAAGCCGATGGCGTAAATCCTCACAATATGCCTCACAAACACGGAAAATAATATGCAAAAAGCTTGGCGGACAAATTTATTTTTTATAGCTTTATGCATTTTTTTGGTAATCTATTCGCTAAGTGTTGGTGGGGCAGATATAAGTTTTGGCGATATTTTAAAATTATTTAGCGACCCAAATAGTATAGATGAGGCGAAAAAAAACAATTTTACTTGAAATAAGACTTCCAAGACTTATTATGGCATTATTGATTGGAATGCTTTTAGCAAGTAGTGGCGTAGTAGTACAAAGCGTATTTTTAAATCCACTTGCTGATCCATATATTATAGGAATTGTAGCAAGTGCGACATTTGGTGCGGTTATTGCATACTTCTTAAAACTCCCAGATATTTATTATGGGGTTTTTGCTTTTTTTGTAGCCTCAGCACTATCTTTAGTGATTTTTAGCCTGTATAAAAAAGGGAAAAGTATAGCTACCTTGCTAATAATTGGTATCGCCTTTAGCTCTTTTTTAGGAGCATTTACGAGCTTTGCTACATATTTGATTGGCGAAGATAGCTTTAAGATAGTTGCTTGGATGATGGGGTTTTTAAGTGGAGCAACTTGGGAGAAAGTGGCTATTTTGATAGTTCCAGTGATTTTTTCTACAATGTATTTTTACTTTAAAAGACATGAATTAAATGTGCTTTTAAGCGGAGATGATGAGGCAAAAACCCTTGGCGTGAATGTTCAAAAGAGTAAGAAAATACTGCTTATAATAGCAAGTCTCGCAACTGCTTTTAGCGTGGCATTTACAGGAATGATAGGATTTGTAGGACTCATAATTCCACATACACTAAGATTAATTCTTAAAACTTCAAGTAATGCAACTCTAATTCCAGCTTCATTAATTGTGGGAGCTTTATTCTTACTATTTTGTGATAACTTAAGCAAAAGTATTTTATCTCCAATAGAAATTCCAATAGGCGTTGTTACGGCATTTTTCGGTGCTCCATTTTTTCTATTTTTAGCAATAAAACAAGGAAAAGCTAGTGGGTGAAATTTGCGTAAAAGATCTAAGCTTTGGCTATGATAAAAGCCTTATTTTAGAAAATATAAATTTAAGTGCTAAAAGTGGCGAATTTATTGGAATTTTAGGTGCAAATGGTTCTGGAAAAAGCACACTTTTAAAAAATCTTTTAAGATTAATCGAGCCAAAAAGCGGTATTATCAAAATCAATGATAAACCACTAAAAAAATACACACTAAAAGAGCTTGCACAAACCATTGGTTTTGTCCCGCAAAAATCGGCTATATCTATGCCTTTAAGCGTTTTTGATATTCTCTTGATGGGTAGATTTTCATATCTAAAAAATAGCTTTGAAAACTACTCAAATATGGATATAAAAAAGGTCAATGAGATTATGGATCTGCTAAAAATTTCTAAATTTAAAGATAGAATAGCAAACTCATTAAGCGGTGGCGAATTTCAAAGAGTGTTACTTGCAAGAGCACTAATTAGTGAGCCAAAAGCCCTATTTTTAGACGAACCAACAAGTGCGCTTGATTTACACTATGCTGTAGAGATGATGAAAATTTGCAAAAATCTAACAAAAAAGTTAAATTTACTAAGCTTAATGGTAATTCATGATTTAAATCTTGCTAGTATGTTTTGTGATAGATTAATTATGCTAAAAGATGGCAAAATTTGCTATAGTGGTGCTCCAAGAGAGCTTTTTAAGAAGGAAATTTTGAAAGAAATCTATTGCCTAGATTGCGAAATTATCGAATATAATGGCTCATTTTTTGTTATAGCTTCAAAGGATTAAAATGAAAAAATTTATTATATTAATTTTAGTTGCGTTTTTTGCTTTAAATTTAAATGCTAAACGCCTTGTTATACTTGATCCAGCCATTATTGAGATGCTTTACATGCTTGAAGCTCAAGATGAAATTGTCGCTATCGCACAGCCGACAACTTCAAAAATTTGGCCCGAAAATCTAACGCAAAATCTCACTAGCGTTGGCACTTACACTAAGCCAAATTTAGAAAAAATTATCGAGCTAAAGCCAGATCTTGTGATTGCTAGTTTTCACTCCATCAATACAATAAGTGAGCTTAAAAAATTCGACATAAATGCCACAATCTTTGAGGCTAATAGCCTTGAAAATATATACTCAAATATAGAAAAAATCGGAGAAATAGTCCAAAAGAGCTCTAAAGCTAAAGAAATTATTTCTTCGCTAAAAAACTCATTAAATAATGCTATAAACTCTGATAATCTAAAAGGAAAAAAGGTTGCGATTTTGTTTTCAACAAATCCAATTATGGCATTTAATAACCAAACTTTGCCAAGCGATATTATCTCAAAGCTTGGATTAGAAAACATAGTAACTGATACAAAAGCAAAATCACCCATTTTGCCAATAGAGATGCTACTTACTGCAAATCCTGATTTTATCGTAGTTATCGGAGATAATGAGCAAAAAAATAGCTTGATAAAAACATATCCAGCACTAAAAGGAGTAAAAGCTGCAAAAAATGGAAAAATCATATCCATTCCTTCATCGCTTTTATTAAGAGGAACGCCTAGAATAGAAAAGGGAATTCAAATTCTGCTAAAAGAGATGAGATAGAGTAATAAACCAAATATAGCATAATCTGTTTTCTTAATAAAAATTTGCTAAGAAAACATAAAATAATATTTTAGCTATAAAAGTCTAATTCAAATCATAAATAAACACTCAAAAGGCGTAAATTTTACATGATGTTATGCTATTTATTTTCATAATTTTTAAAGTTATACACCTTTACTACTAGGATATTTGGCTTAGCTATGATTTTCAGTGGCGGACAGAGAGGGATTTGAACCCCCGAAGGCTTTCACCTTACACGCGTTCCAGGCGTGCTCCTTCAACCACTCGGACATCTGCCCAAAACAACAAAAAATTAAAATGATTAAATAAAACACAAGCTCAAAAGAGCAAGTGTCTTTACAAAAAGGAGGTTATTTGTTTAGGAATTTTGATTATATAATTAATTCTTTAACATATAATAAATATAAACTAAAGTAAAAATTATTAAGACAAAATTTGATATAATCATAATAAAAAGGATAAAAATGCTAACTCATTTAAATGAAAAAAATATGCCAAAGATGGTAGATGTAAGCAATAAAGATATAACCAAACGCATAGCAATTGCTAGTGGAGTAATCACAATGTCTAAAGATGCCTACACAGCTATCAAGAATAATACCGCCAAGAAGGGTCCGGTCTTGCAAACTGCTGTGGTTGCTGCTGTGATGGGTGCTAAACGCACTAGCGATCTAATCCCAATGTGCCATCCACTTGCTATAAATTCAGTTGATATAGATATAGTAGATATGCAAGAATTGCTAGGATTTAAGCTCATTGCCAAGGTGGCAACTCAAGGCAAAACTGGCGTAGAGATGGAGGCGCTTAGTGCTGTTAGTGTGGGGCTTCTTACCATCTATGATATGATAAAAGCGATTGATAAATCAATGATAATAAGCGATATAAAACTAGAGTCAAAAAGTGGCGGAAAAAGCGGAGAATATAGGAGAGAAGATGGCTTACATTTGTGAAATAAATGGTAAAAAACCAGAAATAATCTACCCAACATTTTGGGAATATAAGATAATTTTTGATAGCTCAAGCGATGAAAAAAGCATAATCAAAGAGTGCGTAGGAGATAGAAAGCATAAGCTTAAAATCTCTCACACAAGCAAAAATGGTAAATTTAAAAGCTTCAATCTAAGCGTATTGGTAAATAGCGATACTGAGCGTTTGGAGCTATTTACCTTGCTTAAAAAATACTCTAAATTTGTATTATAAATTGACTTTATTTAATCATCTCTTTGGCTACATTTACTATATTTGTAGCACTAAATCCAAAATGCTTAAATAACTCATCAGCTGGGGCTGAGGCTCCAAAAGAGCTCATTCCAAGCACATTATCAGCAAATTTATACCACTCAAGCGCACTTGCAGCCTCTACGGCTAAAACCTTAGTATTAGGCAAAAATACACGCTCGATATAGCTACCATCTTGCTTGCATAAAAGCTCAAAGCAAGGAGCTGAGACGACATTTACACCAATACCGCTATTTTCTAGCAATCTAGATGCTTCAAGGCATAATCCAACCTCGCTACCGCTAGCTACAAGTGTTATTTGCGGATTTTGGCTCTCTTTGATTAGATATGCACCATTTTCCACGCTACCAAATTTAGGCTCATCTAATGGATTTAGCCCCTGTCTTGAGCAGACAAAACCACAAGGAGCATTTAGCTTAAGGGCGATCTTCCAGCACTCCACATTTTCAGCACCATCAGCAGGACGAAAAGTATAGAAATTTGGCATAGCTCTAAATGTGCTAAGCTGCTCGATTGGCTCATGTGTTGGGCCATCTTCTCCAACGCCTATACTATCATGCGTCCAGATAAAATAGTGCCTAAGCCCCATAAGTGCTGCTAGTCTAGCCCCAGCCTTAAGATAATCACTAAATATAAAAAATGTCGCACTAAAAGGGATAAAAATCCCATATCTAGCATACGCGTTACAAATCGCCGCCATGGCGTGCTCTCTAATGCCAAAATGCAAATTTTTGCCATTTGGATAATCGCCAAATCCTTTTAGCTCGGTTTTATTGCTTGGAGCTAGATCAGCACTACCACCGATAAATCCAGGTAAAGCAGCGGCAATAGCATTTAAAATTTTACCATTGCTATCCCTTGTTGCCATCTTTTGACCTTTTAATACAGGGAATTCAATCTTGCTAAAATCAGGATTTAAAAGCAAATTTAAAAGCTCTTTTTTCTCTTTATCTAGCTCACTTACCCTCTTATCCCACACAGCATTTGCCAAATCGCCCCTTTCAAGTGCGAGATTAAACCAAAATTTCACATCATCATCAACAAAAAAAGTTAAATTCGGATCAAATCCCGCCGCCTCCTTAGCCTTAGCTATCACCTCTTCACCAAGCGGAGCACCATGTGCGTGATGGCTTCCTTCTAGCTTACCAGCACCTTTGGCGATCTTTGTTTTAGCAATTATTAAGTATGGTTTTGTCTTGTTTTTGGCCTCATTTAGAGCAAATTCAATCTCATCATAGCTATGTCCATCAATCTTAGCCACCTCAAATCCCGCCGCCTCAAACCTTACCTTAACATCCTCAGACCACGCTATAGCCGTATCGCCCTCTATAGTAATCTCATTGCTATCATAAATTATTACTAAATTATCCAAATTATGCTTACCAGCTAAGGCGCAAGCCTCATAGCTAATCCCCTCTTGTAAATCTCCATCCCCACATAAGCAATAGACCTTATGATTAATAATATCACTACCCAATAAATTCTCAGCTGATTTAGCCGCCATCGCAAAGCCAACAGCATTTGCAACGCCTTGACCAAGCGGTCCAGTAGCAATCTCCACGCCAGGAGTCTCGATCTCTGGATGACCTGGAGTTTTAGAGTTAAGCTGACGAAAAGCCTTTAAATCATCTATGCTAATATCATACCCACTAAGATGTAAAAAGCTATAAACCAAGCTACTAGCATGACCACCACTAAATACTAATCTATCGCGGTTTAGCCAAGTTGGATTTTTGGGATTGTGATTTAAATGAGTGCTTAAAACCGCAACTATATCAGCTAACCCCATCGGAGCACCTGGGTGACCTGAATTTGCCTTTTGTACCATATCAGCACATAGAAATCTTATCGTATCAGCTTGCTTTTTATACATTTTCATCCTTTTAAATATCTGTTTATTAGATCCAAGATTAGCTCTTTTACTTTGATATTTTGAATTTGATCTACTATCTTAACTTCTAGCTCATCTCTAATGCGTTTTGCCTCATCTACGCCAAGTAAATTGGTAAATGAATTTTTAAAAGTATCGTTATTTGTGGGTTTCCCAGCGATTTGAGCGTTGCTAGTGGCATCTATTATATCATCGTGAATTTGAAATGCTAATCCAAGCTTTAGCCCAGCTTCATATATCTTATCACACTCTTTATCACTAGCTCCGGCAATTACTGCGCCAATTTGTATACTAGCTGCGATGAGAGCGCCAGTTTTGTGTAGGTGTAGGAATTTTAACTCATCTAAATTTAATTTTTTATTTTCAAAATAGCAATCAATGGCTTGACCAATTACCATACCATTAAGACCGCCATTTTTACTAAGTATCTGAATGGATTTAATAGCTATATCCGCTGGCAAATTTGAATTAGCCAAAACCCTAAAAGCTTCAGTATTTAAAGCATCGCCAACCAAAATAGCTGTGGCCTCATCATATTTGACATGCAAGGTAGCCACACCACGGCGAAGATTAGAATTATCCATCGCTGGAAGGTCATCGTGAATGAGTGAATACGCGTGTAGTAGCTCCACTGCTAAAGCCGCTGGATATGGATCACACGATGGATTTATGGCTTTAGCGGTGCCGATTAATAATTGAGCACGAAAATGCTTACCACCTGCTTTTAAAATCCACTCAATTGCCTCGTTAAAATGCGGATGAAAGCTATCTGTTTTGGGTAAATTTGACTCTAAATACTCCAAAAAACTCATTTATTTACTCGCACAAAAAACTGAAAATCATCTCTTGAGATTAGATAGTATGCTTGAACATTTTTATTTTTCATAATATTATCCACTTCAATGGCACTTTTAATAGCAACGCCATCTATTTGCATAATTTTATCTCCAACTTTTAAACCTAGCTTACTAGCTTTGGAATTTGCTTTTACGCTAGTAATTGTCATTGTTTTATCCACATTTAGTCCAAATTCAGGTAGAAATTTTGGCTTTGGCGGAATCTTTTTAACCTCAGCGGTTTTATTATCATCTATAATATTTTTAGCTGTTATATTTGACATTTTAATATCATAATTTAAAATCTGCGAACCACGCTTAATCTCAAATTTAAGCAAAGAGCCCTTATCGGCAAATAGCACCATCTCATTTATCTCTCTTAAACTTGTAGGCTTTTTACCATTGACTGAGAGAATTTCATCACCACTTCTAAGCTCTTTTCCAGCACCAAATGGATTTGCACTTACTACTTTTATAGTGGTATTGTTTTCATTAAATTTAACCCCAATATCCCCATAATACACATCATCATAACGCATAAAATGCTTTAAATATCTATTTGGTATAAATCTATATTCTCCAAGGCTGATCCCAACCATCGAAGCACAATCACAAACTAGCATTCCAGCCTTGCCCGTGCTAAAGCTAAGCTCATCAAGCTGTCCAAGCTCACTACCAAAACTCTTTATATGCCCCATATTTACGATATTTTCTTCTAAGGTCATAACCCACATATCTTGCCTACTATCAAGTTCATCAAGCATAAATGCCCCACGCAAAGTAAATCCAGGCTTGATAAGATATAGCCCAAGATATGGATCAAATTTGATATAATCTGCCTTATTTAGCGGATTACTCTTATCATACACTACAGCTGCATACTCGCCATTTAGAGCGATTGCGATATTATCTTTATAGTTAAATTGCGACTCTCTCATCTTCTCATATATGGCAGCTCTATCGGCTATTGTAGGCTCTGGAGCCGCATTTAAAATCGCCCCAAGCATTAAGATAGCAACAAAAATCCTAATCATAATCCACCCCCAAAAGCACCAAATCCGCCAAGTAGCGATGAAGCCGCTTTTTGCTTCTCTTCATTGGCTAAATTTATAGCGTCATTTATGGCTGAAATTAATAGAATTTGCAAACTATCCTTATCTTCAAGCAAAGAATCATCTATGCTAATATCTAAAATTTCAGATTTACCATTAATTTTTACACTTATTAATCCCCCACCAGACTTACTACAAAACTCCTTTTGTGCGAGCTGGGCTTGGAATTCATCTGCTTTTTGCTGAGCTTGAGATAGCATTTGCGTCATCTTTGAAAAATCAAAATCTTTAAACATCTATTTACCTTTAAATTTTGGCGATTATAGCAAAAGTGCCTTTAAATCTTGCTTTTTAGCCATCTATTTTATTATTTGAATCCACATGGATAATTGTAGGTTGAAATTTCTTAGCCTTTTTAAGGCTCATTGAAGCGTAGCTTACAATGATGATTATATCGCCTACGCATACCTTTCTAGCTGCTGCACCATTTAGGCAAATTTCCCCATCTTTATCGCCTTTAATAACATAAGTAGCAAATCTCTCGCCATTATTTACATCAAGTATCTCTACCTTTTGAAACTCAAGCAAATTTGCTGCTTTCATGAGCTTTTCATCTATGGTGATTGAGCCAATATAGTTTAAATTTGCATCAGTTACAGTGGCTCTGTGAATTTTGCTAGATAGCATCTCAATTTTCATTTTTATCCTTTTTATCTAATATATCTTTTACAACTTCTTGGTCGCTAAATGAATATTTAACCCCATTTATCTCTTGATAACTCTCATCTCCCTTGCCTAAAATCAATAATACCTCATCATTTTGTATATCCATAGCCTTTGCGATTGCCTCTTTGCGGTTTTGAATTTTAATCGTATTTTTAGGCATTAAAGCAGCAACTTGCTCTATTATCTCATCTGGATCTTCACTCCTTGGATTATCGCTTGTTACAATTGCGATTTTAGCATATTTAGCGACGATTTGCCCCATTATAGGGCGTTTGCTTTTATCTCTATCTCCACCAGCACCAAATACTACAATCAGCTCTTTATCATACATAGAGCTTAATACCTTTTGTATCCCATCAGGAGTATGAGCAAAATCCACAATAATAGTCGGCAAATGCGATACAATCTCCATTCTACCAGCCACGCCCTTAAAGTCCTTAAGCCCATCGCATATGGATTGTAAATCCAAATTTAATAGCTTTTTTGTAGCAGCGATCACGCTAAGAGCGTTATATAGATTAAATTTGCCATGTAAATTAAGGGATAAATCCGCCTTCTCATCGCCATTTATAATAGTTGCGTTTATGCCATTTTCTAAATTAATTTTATCAGCATAAATATCAGCGTGATTAGTTGAATATGTGAGTGAATTTATAGGATTATAGCTAATCTCTTTACAATCAGCGTTTATAATCTTATCGCACTCATCATTTAAAAAGCTAGATTTTACCCTTGCGTATTCGCTAAAGCTTTTATGATAATCTAGATGATCTTGGCTTAAATTTGTAAAAATCTTTAAGCTAAATTCCAAGCCTTCAATGCGATTTTGTGCTATGGCGTGCGAGCTAACCTCCATAATAAAATATTCGCACCCGCTATCAACGGCCTCTTTAATATAGCTAATACTCTCTAGAATTTGGCTTGTTGTTAGCCCCTTTTTGGCTATTTGTCTATCGCCGATAAATGAGCCACAAGTCCCGCTAACTGCACTTTTATAGCCCAAATTTGCTAAGGTATGAGCTAGTAAAAATGCGGTTGTGGTCTTGCCATTTGTGCCAGTAATACCTATAATTTTAATTCGGTTTTTAAGCCCTAAAAGCTCTATAGCCTCGCTTGGGCTAATCAATTTTGCCCCAAGATCTAAGGCTTGAGCGGAGTATTTGGAATTTGAATTAGAAAGCACAAAATAGCAACCACTCTTAACTTCTTTAGAATTATCAGTAATAAATCCGCTATTTAAGGCTATTTTCATCTTTATCCCTAATCTTTTGTAGCACCATAGCCACTCTCTCATCGCCCATAAACATTTTAACCGAACTCTCTAAATACTTCAGCCCAATATCGCTAAATCCATTATCTACAAGAGAATTAACAAGATCAAATAACTCATCTTTATGCGTAATAATAATTTTGGTAGAAAATAAAATACTCTCAAATAACTCTTTAAAATCATTATCATTTAATAAATTTTTAAAATCTGCGTAGGTGATGGCATTTTGGCTCTCTAGCATTATAGCGCTCTCATCGTTTGCATTTTGTATAAGCTCGATAATTTCAAGAATAGTTTGAGTATTATCCTTTTGAGCTGGATCAAAATATATCTCAAATAATGAAAGAGTGTCGCTTGGATTATCTTTTGCCGTGTCACAAAGCTCTATAAAAGCAAGTATCTCATCGCTTGGAGATCTATTATAAGCGATATTAAAGCTCATCTTAGCTAGTTCAAATTTCCCTTGTTTAAATAGCTTTATTGCAATATCTTTGTAGTTTTGCCCCATCTATTTCCTCTGATTGCAAATTTACGATATGGATTAGAATTTATGGCTAATTATACACAAAATATAAAAAATTTAGATTAAATAGCACCGATTTCTAGGCTTATCTAATAATAATTAATTAAATCTATACGATAAGCCAAAATTTGCACTATATAGCTTATCATCGCTATTTATATCAGCACCTAGATTTAAATTGATACTTAAATTTTTATTAACTATATATAAAACACCTGTATCAATTGCGAAATTTGTATGCTTTTTATCCTTGCTGTCTATTATAAATCCAGCATTGCTGCTAGTAAATGAACTTCTTATCACGCCATCATCTACTATTAAATCTCTTTTAATTTTTAAATCTGTATATAGACTAAAATCATTAAATTCTTATATAGTCTCAAGACCAATTTTGGCTTTTAAATTCTTAGCTGTGTTGCTTTGAACTTTTTGAGTTTCATATGAGTTTTTATCTTTTAATATATAATCTTCGCTTTTAAAATAGAGATAATCCGCACCAATATATGGCTTTATAGATGTTTTTTCATTTAAAGATACTCTATATCCATAACCCAATCCAAAGCTCATATAACCAATATCAAATTTAGAGTTAAAATATCTATCTAGATTTTGCTCTAAATTGCCATAACCACCAGCTAAATTAAAGTCCAATTCATTACTATCCATAAAATATCTAGTATAAAATCCAAGCTCATATATATTACTCTTAAGCTCTACATTATAACTTTTTGAGTTTGCATATGAAAAGTAAGTGCCTATCAATAAATCATCTACAAATCTATCATAACCAAAAATTCCGCCATAAAGCCTAGGATTTGTCCCATCTTTAAAATCGCCTGCTAGGGTATTAAAATAGAATGAATTTAAAAAATCATCCATCTCATCAGCCATCATAAAAGCAAAAATCTCATTATTTACACTAGCGAATTTCTCCCCTTGGAGAGATTTGATAAAACTAGCTATCTTGCGTGATTATAGCTCGGCTAGATAAGCGTTTATTTATATGTGTTGTGGTAAGAGAGTTAAATGTATTAGCTAAATTTTTAGCCAAACTCGGATATGCTACTACACTATGATTATTCATTGGTTGTGCTATCAAACTTCCCTATTTACGGCAATCTCTTGAGTGTTTGTAGGGATCTCTTGAGTAGTTTTGATGGTTTGCTCAGCAGATTTATCTGAGCCGCCACCACAGCCTAACAGAAAAAATATTGTTATAAAACTAATGCCAATATTTTTTAATACTCTAAATTTTATGTCCAGTCCAACTAATAAATTTTCAGATAAAATCTATACCTTTTCTAGATCAAATTCTTGACCAATTGGGATATTTACCACTATTAATTCTGGATGAATATCATTTCGAATTTGCTTTTCAACGCCAAATTTTAGCGTTTGAGAGCTTGCGGCACAGCCGTGGCAATGACCGGTTAAACGCACATAAACAACTCCGTTTTTAATACCCAAAAGCTCCATACCACCACCATCTCTTTGGAGCATAGGCAATACAACATTAAGACTTTCTAAAACTGGCTCATAAAGCTCTTCATCGCTAAATGGTATCATAAATATCCTTTATATTTTTAGCAATTATATACAAATATAAAAAACTTAGATTAAATAATATTTTAGAAATTAGATTATAAAGATTATAAATTAGATAAGCTAAATTTGCTAGGATCTCTCCTAGCAAATATCATTCAGATACTAGTTCTATATAGGCCATCTCAGAAGCATCGCCTTTTCTAACTCGTGTTTTGATGATTCTAGTATAGCCGCCATTTCTATTTACATATTTTGGGGCGATTTGTGTAACTAATTTATTAGTTGCTTCTTTATCTTGTAAATATGCAAATACATATTTATGGGCGTTAAAATCGCCTTTTCTAGCTCTTGTGATTAATTTTTCTATATAGCTTCTTAGCTCTTTTGCTTTTGGTAAAGTAGTTTCTATCTTACCAGCCTTAACGATTGCGATCGTAAGGTTTTTAAGCAAAGCAGCACGATGAGAGCTAGTGCGGCCTAGTTTTCTATATCCGTGATTATGTCTCATTATATTTCCTTCGCTTTTATGATTTTAACTCAGCTATCTTTTTTCTGAGCGATTCTTTGCTATCACCTAGCTTATTTTCACCAAATGGATAGCCTATTTCAGCCATTACAGCCTTAATCTCATCAAGAGATTTTTTACCTAAATTTTTAAGATCTTTTAGCTCACTCTCTTCCATCAAAGCAAGCTCACCAATAAATTTAACATCAGCCTTATCTAAGCAATTAAAGCTTCTAGCTGATAAATTTAAATTCTCAATACTCTCTAAAAGTTTTGAGTGCTCGCTAGAGCCTTTAGATGACGCCATAGCCATATTTACATCTATATTTAGGATATTATTAAATATAGACATCTGCTTATACATAGCTTCAATTGAGTTTTTAAACGCCTCTAAAGGAGAGACCTGACCATCTGTAGTTATCGTTAAAACGATTTTTTCATAGTCTGGATTATCTTCAACCAAAACATTTTCTATCTCATAAACTGCATGTTTAACAGGTGTAAAAAATGCATCAAGTGCGATATATCCACTCTCTACGCTCTCTCTAATCTCTTCGCTAGGCACATAGCCAATACCTTTTTCTATAACCAAAGAGAAAGTTAGCTCGGCATCTTCATTAATAGTAGCTAGATACGCATCAGGATTTACTATCTCGACAATATCATTACATAGATCTGCACCGGTAATCTCTTTTGGACCTTTAAAGCTATACTCAATAACCTCATGCTCTGAATCATTTTTAAGCTTAAAGCGTAAATTTTTGAGATTTATGATAAATAGCGTTACATCCTCTAGCATTCCTCGCATACTATCAAATTCATGAGAGACGCCTTCGATTTTAACAGCAGTTGGAGCAAATCCAACTGTGCTTGTATAAAGTAGTCTGCGAAGCGGATGAGCTAGAGTAACTGCATAGCCGGTTTCAAAAGGATACGCTACTATTTTAGCCACATTTTCACTTATTGGGGTAACCTCTATGTCAGTAGGCATGTAAGCTGATGTTGTTATCTTTCTCATCATAATCTCCTTATTATTTAGAGTAAAGCTCGACTATATATCTTTCCTCAACTGGAATGACAATCTCTTCGCGTTCTGGAATTCTTGTGAAAATTCCATATTTTTTATCTTTTTCTACATCAACCCAAGCTACTATACCTGTTTGATTAGTAAGCTCGATAGCACGAACGATTTGTGGATTCTCTTTGCTTTTTTCAACAATCTCTATTTTTTGACCGGCTCTTACTCTGTATGATGGGATATCCACTCTTTTACCATTTACTAAGATATGGCCATGAGTTACTAACTGTCTTGCAAATCTTCTAGTCGATGCAAAACCCATTCTATAAACCACATTATCAAGTCTTTGCTCTAATAAAGAGATAAGAAGTGCTCCTGTATTGCCTTCTCTTCTTGCAGCTTCAGCAAATAATCTTCTAAATTGTTTTTCGCTCACGCCATACATAAATTTAGCTTTTTGTTTCTCTCTTAATTGTAAGCCATATTCACTAATTTTTGCTTTTCTTTGTCCGTGTTGGCCTGGAGCGTATGGTCGTTTTTCCAATGCGCTCTTGCCAGCTAGTCTTCTTTCGCCTTTAAGTGCAAGAGATACACCTAGGCGTCTTTCTAATTTTTCAACTGGTCCTCTATATCTTGCCATTATAATTCTCCTAAATTCTATCTACAATTACACGCGGCGGCGTTTTGGTGGTCTGCAGCCATTGTGAGCTAGAGGAGTTATATCTTTTAGATATAGCACCTTAATTCCTTCTACTGCGCCGATACTTTTAACTGCTGTTTCTCTACCACTACCTGGGCCTTGGACTTTGATGCCTACTTCTTTAATGCCATGCTCTTTAGCTTTATTTAATGCATCTTCTACAGCTTGTTGAGCTGCGTATGGGGTTGATTTTTTGCTACCTTTAAAGCCTAAGCCACCAGCACTACTCCACGCTATAGCATTACCCATCTCATCAGTTACTGTAACCATTGTATTATTAAATGTAGCAGAGACATACACGATACCTCTAGCTATATTTTTTTTAACTACTTTTTTCTTAATTACTTTTCTTTTTGCCATATCTTATCCTTATTTAGTAGCAGCGCCAACGGTTTTTCTTCTGCCCTTTCTAGTTCTTGCGTTGGTTTTTGTTTTTTGACCACGCACTGGCAGACCTTTTCTATGTCTTAATCCTCTAAAGCTACCTAAATCCATCAAAGCTTTTATATCCATAGCCACGCTTTTTCTTAAATCACCTTCGACCATGTAATGCTCTTGAATCTCTTTACGGATAGCAGCAGCTTCATCTTCGCTTAACTCATAAACTCTCTTATCATAAGAGATACCTACAGCATCAAGAATTCTTCTTGAAGTATATAGACCTATACCATAGATATATGTAAGGCCATACTCTACTCTTTTTTTCTTTGGTAAATCAACACCTGCAATACGAGCCATACCTTATCCTTGTCTTTGTTTATGTTTTGGGTTTTCGCAAATAACATGAACTATGCCTTTGCGTTTGACAATTTTGCATTTGTCACACATCTTCTTTACAGAAGGACGAACTTTCATCTGAGTCTCCTAAAAATTATTTACCACTTTTACTAGACTGCACTTAGGTCTAAGAACACGCCTAAACCAACTATTTTCAAAACAAGTGGCACACTTTGAAAATACTTCTTTATCCAGTTTGGATGCAAAGCTTGGAATTGTATCTAAAATTGGCTTTAATTTTTATAAATTTAACAGAGCCGTAACTCTGTTAAAAACTTAAGAATTTAAGAATTTTTCTAAATCCGCCTTTGGATCTGAGCTAATTAGCGATAAATTATATTTTTCTACTAAGAAATTTAATATTTCGCTATTTAAAAATTTTGGCAAACTAGGGCCAATATGGATATTTTTTACACCCAAATATAATAGTGCTACTAATATTATTATAGCTTTTTGTTCCATCCACATTAACACTATTGAAAGCGGCAAATCATTGATGGCTATCCCTGTAGCCTCACTTAGAGCCATAGCTATTTTTACTCCACCATTACTATCATTGCACTGACCCAAATCTAAATATCTTGGAATATTTGTCCCTTCTATTAAACCAAAATCTATATCGTTAAATCTAAATTTACCACAACTTGAAGTTAAAATCACGCAATCTTTTGGCACACTAAGGGCTAACTCCCTATAATACTCCCTGCCTTTACCTGGGGCATCACATCCTGCTATAACAAAAAATCTACGAATTTTACCGCTTTTAATCGCATCTAAAATCTCACTAGCCATAGGCAAAATAGCCTTATAATGATGACCCGTGCTGATTACTTCATCGCTATCAAAGCCACTTACATCATCAAGCTCTAAAGCCTTATTGATTAGTGGAGTAAAATCATCGCCATTAATATGAGCTATGCCTTGGGTGCTTGCGATATCATATCCAAACAATCTATCGCTATATCTAGCACTTTTGCGAAGTGGAACGATACAATTTGTAGTCATCAAAATAGCTCCACCAAATTTATTAAAAAGCTCAGTTTGGTCAAACCATGCTTTACCCAAATTTCCTTTTAAATGTGGATACTTTTTAAGCTCTGGATAGCCATGAGCTGGAAGCATCTCAGAGTGGGTGTAGATATTAATCCCTTTATCTTTGGTCTGCTCTAATAGCTCTTTTAGTGCGTGAAGATTATGACCGCTTACTAAAATAGCTTTGCCACTTGCTTTGTTTTGAGTGATTTTTACAGGAGTTGGGATACCAAATTTACTAGTGTGGGCATTGCTTAAAATATCCATAACCTCTACTCCAGCCTTGCCTACTTTTAGCAATTGCTCGATATGCTGATCGAAATTAAAATTCATATTTGTAAGTGTAAAATATAGAGTTTGAGCCATTATATCATCTACATTTTTTGTATTGGCTCCTAGTTCATTTGCATGGTGGCGATATGCGCTTAAACCCTTTAGGGCAAATATCATCATATCTTGCAGCCTTGCTAGTGTAGCATCTTTACCGCAAGTCCCCATACTTTGCCCTTTAGAGCCACACCCATCATTAGCACTCATCTCACATTGATGACAAAACATCTCTAAATCCATAAAAATCCTTTAAAAATAAATTAAATTTGGATTTTATAGAATTTTTATATTTTTGTATGTAATCACTTCACATTTCTAAATAAATTTTACCCCTTGATAAGGTTAAAAGTCCATTTTTTTCTAGTTGTTTAAGATTTTTAGATACACACTCTCTTGTTACTCCTAGATGATTTGCTATTTGCTGATGAGTTATTTTTATGCCATTATTTATAGCATTTTTTCTGATAAATTCAACCAATCTATCACGAAATGGTATGGTTTTACTTTTTGAAGCCACCTCTATGCTCTTAGCAAATTGCTTAGCAAAAATAGTTAAAATATACTCACTAAGCTTAGGATACTTCTGTCTTAAATCTCTAAAAATATTATCTGGAATTATAATGATTTCTAAATCACCAAGCGCTTGGAGATTTAACTCTAGCTCAAGTGATTTTTGAGTACAAATTTGGCATATTACCCACTCATCACCCTTTTCAAGGGTGAGAATTGTCTTTTCTTGAGAGCCAAAAATAGTATAAACTCTAAGAGCCCCAGAGCCAATTATCAAAAGTCCATAATGACTCTTTGTAAGTAGCTTACCATCGCTAAATTTTCTAATTTGTAAAAATTTTTCTATCCTATCTAAATCTTGCGAAGCTACGCCAAATCTTTTGAGCTTATCTTTTAAGGCATCTATCATATATTATTTATAACGATATGTAATCCTACCCTTGTCTAAGCTATATGGAGTTAGCTCGACCTTAACCCTATCGCCTGGCATAATCTTGATGTAGTGCATTCTCATCTTACCAGCAATATGGCATAAAATTACATGCTTATTATCTAATTCTACTTTAAAGGTAGCATTAGGTAGAGCCTCGACCACATTGCCATCAATCTCTATAACATCATCTTTTGCCAAATTTTATCTCCTTAAATAAACTTAAATTTCAATCAACTACACTAAGTATCTCAGCCTTGCCATTAATCACTGCTACGCAATGCTCATAGTGGCTAGTTCTTAAGCCATCTACGCTAGTAACGGTCCATTTATCAGCAGCAATCTTTGGTGTGCCATCTTTTTGACAAATCATTGGCTCAATGCAAAAAACCATACCATTTCTAATTTTTGGTCCAGCTTTTGGCATTGTCCCTTCTAAGTAGTTTGGAATTTCAGGCTCTTCGTGCGGCTTGCGACCTATTCCATGACCGCAAAATCCCTTTAATGGCACATATCCACGCCCTAAGATAAACTGCTCAAGCTTATAACAAAGCTCTTTAAAATGCATACCAGCCCTAATCTCATCAATGGCATAATACAAAGCATCTTTGCTGCACGCAATCAAAGATTCATCGCTTTTTGAGATATTGCCTACTGGGTAAGTTCTAGCACTATCGCCAAAAAAGCCATTTAAATTTGATCCAATATCAACTGATACTATATCGCCATCTTGTAAGATATAGCCATTTGGAATTCCGTGGATTACAACCTCATTTACACTGATACAAGCAGTATTTGGAAAGCCATAAAGCCCTTTAAAAGCTGGTTTAGCTCCAGCAGCTTTAATCATATCTTCGCAAATTTTATCAATTTCAAGAAGTGAAATTCCAGGCTTAATAATCGTATGAAGATGATCTAGAGTAGCTGCGACTATTCTATTAGCCGCACGCATACTCTCTATCTCTTTTGGGGTTTTAATTCCTATAGCCATCTTATAGTCCAACTGCACTTAGAGTTTGATATTTACTCATATAAACTTGAGCTTCTATCTTTCTCATCGTATCAAGTGCTACTTGCACCACAATCAATACAGATGTACCACCAAAGTAGAATGGCACTCCCATAAATTTAACTAAAACCCAAGGCAAAGTAGATATAAGACCAAGGTATATAGAACCAGTCAAGGTAAGCCTACTAGCTACTTCGTTTAAGAAATTAGCCGTGCTCTCACCAGGTCTGACACCAGGGATAAATCCGCCTTGTCTTTTTAAATTTTCGCTTATATCTTTTGCATTAAATGTAATGGAGGCATAAAAATATGCAAAAAATAGAATAAACAAAAATGTTAAGATGTTAAAAAAGTAGCTATTTGGATTTAAAAAATCATTTATCGCTACTATAAACTCATTTGTGCTTGCTTGTAAAATTGTCCCAGGAAACATCAAAATAGCACTAGCAAAAATCGGCGGAATAACACCACTTAAATTTACTTTTATAGGGATATAATTCATTATTCTCTTATTTTGATTTTGCATAACTGTTTTGCGAGAATATGAGATTGGCACCCTTCTTTCGCCCATTTCTACATATATTACCACGCCTACAGTGATTAGAATAACCAAAGCAATTGCGATAACTACTAAGAAATTTAACTCTCCAGTATTTACCAAATCAATTGTCCCGCCAATAGCACTTGGAATACCACTTACAATACCAGCAAATATTATAAGGCTAATACCATTTCCAATACCTCTTTGAGTGATTTGCTCACCTATCCACATAAGTAGCATTGTCCCAGTTAGCATAGATACGCAGCTAATAGCGATAAATAAATTCATATCTATCATTATAGCACTTGCGCCATCTTTGCCAGTTAAGCTTTGTAAGCCTATACTTACCCCAATTGCTTGTATAATGGTAATAACGATAGTCGCATAGCGGATAATTTGCATATATTTTTGCATACCATCACGCTCTTTTTTCATCTTGCCTAAATTTGGAAATGTAGCTGCTAAAAGCTCCATAATAATCGAAGCTGTGATATATGGCATAATACCTAATGAGATAATGCTTAAACGCTCAGCAGCGCCACCACTAAACATATTAAACATACCAAGTGCATTTGAACTATTTGAAGTAAAGAATTCCCTAATAACATCAATATTTACACCAGGGACTGGCACATAAGCCAGCACCCTGTAAGCAAACAAAAATCCAAGCGTAATTAATATCTTGTTGATTAATGCTCTATTCATTAGTTATTTCCAGTTACCTTTATATTCTCATCTTTTATCTTGCTAAGTAGATCTTTAGCCCCAGCACCTATAAGTTTAACTTTTTTGATGCTATTTGAGAATTTATGTACTGTTTTAAGAGTATCTAGTGTAATCTCGCTTAACTCTTTAATAGCAGGATTTTTATCAACGCTAATTGCGTATGGTTTTTCAAATTTAGAAGTAAAGCCTACTTTTGGTAGTCTTCTTTGAAGTGGTTGCTGACCACCTTCAAACCCTCTTTTTTCATTATAGCCTTTTCTAGCTGTTTGACCTTTACCACCTTTTGTAGCGGTTTTGCCCCAGCCACTACCTTGACCACGACCAATTCTTTTAGTATTGCGAGTTGAGCCTGCAGCTTTTTGTAAATTTTCTAGTCCCATGCTCTCTCCTTAACCTTTTAGCATACTTAATGCTTTAATTGTAGCACGAACGACATTTGCAGAGTTGTTTGAACCAAGAGATTTAGTAAGTATATTTTTGATACCTGCCAACTCTACAACTGGACGAGCACCACCACCAGCGATAACTCCGGTACCTTCGCTAGCTGGTTTTAGCAAGATTCTACTTGCGTTATATTTAACTTCAACATCATGTGGAATGGTGCTACCTTTGAGTTTTACCTCTACGATATTTTTAAAGGCATCATCAGTAGCTTTTCTCATCGCATCTGGCACCTCTTTGGCTTTACCAAATCCAAATCCAACACGACCTTTTTTATCACCTACAACAACAAGAGCTGTAAATCTAAATCTTCTACCGCCTTTTACAACCTTAGTAACACGACCAATATCAACGATTACTTCTTCAAATTCTTCTCTATTATACTTTTCCATCAATAATCCTTGCGTTATAGCTTAATGCCATTTTCTCTTAGAGCTTCAGCAAATGCTGCAACTACACCATGGTATAGATAGCCATTTCTATCAAATACCGCTTCTTTGATTCCAGCTTTTTCTAATTTGCTAGCAATATCTTTGGCAAGAATCACCGCACCAGCTTTATTTGCTTTAATGCCTAGCTTTCTACCATCACTAGCACAAAGAGTAGTAGCGTTAATATCTTCTATCGCTTGGACATATAGAGTTCTATTGGATTTAAATATAGAAATTCTAGGGCAAGACGCGGTACCGCTGATTTTAGCTCTAATTCTTCTTTTTCTCTTAATTCTTAGAGATAATTTTCTTTTTAATACATTTGCTACCATTGCTTACCCTTATTTCTTAGATGTTTTACCGGCTTTGCGGATTATGCGTTCTTCGACATATTTGACACCTTTGCCTTTATATGGCTCTGGCGGTCTAAAGCCTCTTACTTCAGCTGCTACTTGACCTACTAATTGTTTATCGCTACCTTTGATAGTGATAATGTTTTTTTCAACGCTTACTTCTACGCCTTCAGGAAGTTCATAGTTAATAGGATGTGAAAAGCCTAAAGCTAACTCTAATACCTTACCTTTTGCTGCAGCTTTATAACCAACACCATTAATCTCTAGTTGTCTAGTAAATCCAGCTGTTAAGCCAATTACTATATTATTTGCTAAAGCACGATATGTGCCCCAGTAGGCTCTGCTTTGTCTATCATCACCCTTACTAGTAAATGTGATGATGCCATCTTTAACTTCTACATTAACATTGCCTTTAGTGTCTAACTCTTTAGTAGCGTTACCTTTTTTAAACACTAAAACCGAACCATTTAAACTAACATCTAAACCACTTGGAATAGATATTGGCTGTTTTCCAATTCTTGACATATCTTTCCTTTTTACTTGTCTAGGGTATTTCTACGCCGTGCGAATGGATACCCAATACCATAAAAAGATTAGCCTTGAGCAATGCACTCAATAGCTAATTCAACTACTACCAAACTGTACAAAGCACTTCGCCACCAACACCAGCTTTATGTGCTTCATCATTGCTTAAAACGCCTTTGCTAGTGCTAACTATAATTGTCCCATAGCCATTTTTAAATCTTTTGATCTCATCTTTACCTTGATAAACTCTACGACCTGGCTTTGAAACTCTTTTTAATTCATTTATTACACTTGCACCTCGTTCATCATATTTTAGAACTACATTAATGAATTTTTTATTATTCTCTTCAATTACATTATAGCTCTCAATATAGCCTTTTTGTGCTAGAATTTTTAAAGTCGCCTCAACAACATTTGAGTGTAGAAGTTGAGTAGTCTCTAGTCTTCTCATAGCCGCATTTCTAATGCGTGTTAGTCCATCTGAAATTAAATCATTTATCATATTATTTCCCTTACCAACTTGCTTTTTTAAGACCTGGTATTAGTCCTTCGTTAGCCATTTTTCTTAGGCACACACGGCAAATTCCAAAATCTTTATAAACAGAGTGTGGGCGACCACAAATTTGACATCTAGTGTATCCACGCACGCTAAATTTAGGTTTGCGCGCTGCTTTTGCTATCATTGATTTTTTTGCCATATTACTTTCCTTTTGCAAATGGAATACCAAAGAGTTCAAGTAGCTTGAACGCTTGTTTGTCATCGTTAGCTGTTGTAACTATAGTTATATTCATACCATGTGTTCTTAGAATTTGATCATATACAACTTCTGGAAACATTAGTTGCTCATTTAAACCAAAGTTATAATTACCACGACCATCAAATCCATCTCTAGGCAAACCACGGAAGTCTTTTACCCTAGGAAGCGCAATGCTAATTAACTTATCTAAGAAAGCATACATTTGCTCTTTTCTTAATGTTACTTTTATACCTACTGGGAAGCCTTCACGAACTTTAAAGCCAGCAACTGACTTTTTAGCATTTGTAACAACTGCTTTTTGTCCTGCTATCAAAGATATTGTATCAGCCATATTTTGAAGCAATTTTTGATCTTTAGCACTCTCTCCAGCTCCAACGCTAATTACGATCTTTTCAATTGCTGGAATAAGCATAGGGTTTTTAATATCAAATTCTTTTACTAGAGCTGGTTTAATACTCTCATTATATTTTGCTTTTAATCTCATATTTAACCCTCAACTTTTGCAACATTTGAAATGTCAATAGGCATCTCTTTGCTAATAAATCCACCATTTGGATTTTTCTCGGTCGGTTTAACCGCCTTTTTAGCAACCTTAACACCCTCAACTATTACCTGACCTTTTTTTGGCAAAACCGCAATAACTTTTGCAACTTTACCTTTATCATCACCTGCGATTACTTTTACTTCATCGCCTTTTTTAATTTTATATTTAACTGCCATTATAGAACCTCCGGTGCAAGAGATACGATTTTCATAAAATTCGCATATCTTACTTCTCTACCCACTGGGCCAAATATACGAGTACCTACTGGCTCTCTTTTATTATCAAGGATAACAGCAGCATTCTCATCAAAGCGGATTAGAGAGCCATTGCCTCTTTGAACCTCTTTTTTAGTCCTTACTACTACTGCTTTTACAACTTGACCTTTTTTAATTTTGCCATTTGGTAGAGCTTTCTTAACTGAGCAAACGATAACATCGCCAAGGCTTGCATATCGTCTTTTACTACCACCTAAAACTTTTATACACATAAGCTCTTTTGCGCCACTATTATCTGCTACTGCTAGTCTTGTAAAACTTTGTATCATTATTCAACTCCTGTTTTCAAAACTGATTGTAAGCGGAATTTCTTTCTAGCACTTAGCGGTCTGCACTCAACAGCTGATATAGTATCTCCCACTTTTAGCTCATTTTTCTCATCATGAACTAGATACTTTTTAAAGCGTTTTACAAATTTATGGTATCTTGGGTGCATAACTCTTCTTTCAACCAATACAGTTGCAGTTTTATTCCCAGCTATGGCTACTACGACACCTTGAATTTCTCTTTTCATTTCTACTGCCATCATTCACCCCTTACTTCGCAGCACTAATTGCAGTATTGATCCTAGCTATATCTTTTTTAGCTTCACGGATCTCATTAGGGTTAGTTAGCTGCATAGTTTTTAGCTTTTGTCTAAGTGTAAATAAAAGCACCTTTTTCTCTTTTAATAAAGCGTTAAGTTCGCTTAAATTTTTCCCACTTATATCAGTATATTTCATTTTCGCTCTCTCTTGTTACAAACTTAGTTTTAAATGGTAGTTTGTGCATAGCTAATGTCAGAGCCTCTCTAGCAAGCTCTTCAGATACTCCAGCCATCTCAAATATTATTCTACCTGGTTTGATATTCATAACCCACTCTTCAACTCCACCTTTACCTTTACCCATACGAGTTTCTAAAGGTTTTTTAGTAATAGGTTTATCTGGGAATACTCTAATCCAAGTTTTAGCTTGTCTTTTTACATGACGAGTATATGCTTGACGAGCTGACTCTATTTGGCGAGAGTTGATTCTACCAGCTTCTACAGCTTTTAATCCAAATTCGCCAAGCGCTAAAGCTGTACCGCGAGTTGCATAGCCACGATTGCGGCCTTTCATCATTTTACGATATTTCGTTCTTTTTGGTAATAACATTATTTACCCCTTCTAGCGCGTTTTGCTTTTTTAGGAGCTGTCTCTTCGCTCTTTTCAGCTTGGATACCTTTTTGTAACACTTCGCCTTTAAATATCCATACTTTTACACCTATATTACCATAAGTTGTATGAGCTTCAGCAAAGCCATAGTCTATTCTAGCCCTTAAAGTATGTAAAGGCACACGACCCTCAAGATACCACTCAGTTCTAGCCATTTCAGCACCACCTAAGCGACCTGATACGCTTACTTTAATACCTTTGCCACCAGCTTTTTGAGCACCTTGAATGACTTTTTTCATAGCACGGCGGAATGCCACACGACGCTCAAGTTGCATAGCTACATTTTCTGCTGCTAATTGAGCTGAGCTACCAGCTTTACGCTCTTCTTTGATATTGATAGCTACATCTTTATTGACTAATTTAGCAACTTCTAATCTTAAATTTTCTACTTCGCCACCTTTTTTGCCGATGATGATACCAGGGCGAGCAGCAACTACTGTTACTCTTAGTTTTTTAGCTGTTCTTTCAACTAAAATTTGGCTAACACCAGCATAATATAGCTTAGCTTTTAGGAATTTTCTTATTTTATAGTCTTCGCCTATGTTTTCTGGAAGTGTTGCTTTTGATGGAAACCATCTAGACTCCCAGTTTCTATTTATACCTAGTCTAAGACCTATTGGATTAACTTTTTGTCCCATTTTATGCTTCCTTCTCTGTTTTTGCTGCTTTAGCTACTTCTACTAAGATATGGCTAGTAGGTTTGCGAATTCTACTTGCACTTCCTCTTGCTCTTGGGCGGAATCTTTTTAATACAGGACCTGCATCTACTCTACAACTTTTCACAACTACCTCTTCAGGCTCAAATCCGCCATTAGCTACAGCTGAACTTATAGCATTTGCGATATACTTTGCTCCACGATTTGGCATAAAGCTAAGGCTTGCTAATGCTAATTCGGCATTCATTCCTTGAACTTCATTAGCTATTAATCTAGCTTTTGTTGGAGATAGTCTTATGAATTTAATAATAGCTTTACTCATAACTTCCCCTTATTTACCTATTTTTTTCTGAACAGAGCCTTTATGACCCTTGAATGTTCTTGTTGGTGCAAATTCGCCTAGTTTATAACCTATATGATTTTCTGTTACATATACAGGAATAAAGCTTTTGCCATTATGCACATTAAATGTCAAACCTATCATTTCAGGTGTGATTGTGCTTCTTCTTGACCAAGTTTTAATTGGTTTGTTATCATTAGCGGCTTTTGCAGCGATGACTTTTTTCATTACATGGTCATCTACAAAAGGACCTTTTTTTAGCGATCTAGCCATCGTTATTTACCTTTCCTTCTTGATATTATAAGCCTATCACTAGCTTTTTTACGGCGAGTTTTAGCACCCTTAGTTGGTTTGCCCCATGGAGTAACTGGATGGCGACCTGAGTTTTTCTTGCCTTCACCACCGCCGTGTGGGTGATCTACTGGGTTCATAGCACTACCTCTAGTTTGAGGGCGAATACCTCTATAGCGATTGCGTCCTGCTTTACCGATAGTTACATTTGCCCAATCCTCATTACCAACTACGCCAACTGTAGCCATACACTCAGCTAAAACTTGCCTCATCTCACCACTTGGAAGTCTTAGTATTACATACTTCTCTTCTTTACCCATAAGTTGAGCGTAACCACCAGCACTTCTAGCCATTTGAGCACCTTTACCAGGTTTAAGCTCTATATTATGCACTATTGTACCAACTGGAATGCTTTTTAATTTCATAGCATTGCCTGGTTTTATATCAAGACCAGCTTCAGCTGCACTGATAACATCGCCTACATTTAAGCCGCTAGGGCGGATTATATATCTTTTTTCTCCATCAAGATAAGATATAAGAGCGATACGGCAATTTCTATTTGGATCATACTCTATAGCTTCAACTTTGCCTGGAATTCCAAATTTACGACGCTTAAAATCAATAATACGATATAGTTTTTTCGCACCAGCCTCTTTATGGCGGCTTGTAATTCTACCATTATTATTTCTACCAGCTGCGGCAGGAATTTTCACAAGTAGGCTTCTTACGCTAGCTTTAGCTGTGATATCTTCACTGCTAAGACTAGTCATAAATCTTCTACTTGGAGTATAAGGTTTAAAACTTTTTATTGCCATCTTATGCCTCCTGACTTGCTAGGCTTACGCCATCTGGTAGTTTGACATAGAATTTTTTGTAATCATTTCTTACGCCAACTCTACCTCTAAAACGCTTAACTTTGCCATCTATTCTAAGTGAATTTACTCTAAGTGGTGTTACACCAAAATACTCTTTTAATACCTCTTTTAGACCATTTTTAGTCATTTTTGGTGAAGTTTGGATTACTACTACACCTTGTTCTTGAAGGCCAAGAGTTTTTTCTGTATATACTATAGTTTTAATATCTGTTATATCTGCCATTTTTAGCCCTCTTTTACTATTGATTGTAGTGCTGATTTTTCAGCTATAACTGCACTATAGACTGATACTAAATAAGCATTTACTTCGCTAGCATCTACCACATAGCAATTTGCTAGATTTCTAAATGCTAAAAGTGTCTTAGCATCAAGCTCATTTTTAATGATTAACGCATCTCTAATACCAAGTTTTTTGATAATAGCTGCCGCATCTTTTGTCTTACCACTCTCAATAGCGATACTATCTACTGCATAGAATTTGCCATTTGAAACTTTCTCATTTAGAGCAAATTCAAGCGCTAATCTTTTTTGTTTTTTATTAACTTTTTGATTATAATTTCTATTATTTTTAGGACCAAATGCCACAGCACCGCCAACCCAAACATTCGTTCTTGTTGAACCAGCCCTTGCACCACCACGGCCTTTTTGACGCCAAGGTTTTTTACCACCACCGCTTACATCTGAGCGACCTTTTGTGTGGGCGGAGTTTGCTCTCATACTAGCAAGGTAGCTTTTAACATATAGATATAAATTGTGTGAATTTACCTCAGCATAGCTTGCTGGAAGCTCTAATTCACTTGTTTTTTCAAATTTATCGTTTAAAACTGCTATTTTACTCATTTAACTATCCTTACTCTGCCCATAGCACCATTAAATCCTGGAACTGAGCCTTTTAATACTAAAATTCCATTAGCACTATCAAAGCTTACAACTTCGTTTTTAACGGTAGTTTTTTCATTACCATAGTGTCCTGCCATCTTTCTACCTGGTTGGACACGACCTGGCCATTCGCAGTTACCTATAGAGCCTGGTCTGCGGTGAAATCTTGAACCATGACTTGCTGGACCACCTGAGAAACCATGTCTTTTAATAACACCTTGAAAGCCTCTACCTTTTGTATTAAAGCTAACTTTTAAAACTTTAGCCTCATTTAGTGGAGTTGTATCTAAATCACCAGCTTCGCTATTTGCCACGCTTAAAGTTGCAAATTGGTTAAATTCGCTACTTAAACCATATTTTTTTTGCTGACCTTTTATAGCTTTGTTGTTTGCTTTTGTATAAGCATAAGCTACGATAGCTCTGCTATTTTCACCTACTTCGCACACTTTAGCTGGTAAAAGTCTAAGCAATGTAACAGGAGTACTTGGGTTTGAGATAGTTCTGCTCATACCTATTTTTTCTACGATATATTCCATCATCTCTTCCTTTTATACTTACTTGCCCATAGCACGAACTTCGACATTTACCTCAGGGGCAAGGTCAAGCTTTGTTAGACTATCAACTGTATCAGGTGTAGCTGCTACAATATCTAGCATACGAGCGTGAATTCTCATCTCAAATTGCTCACGAGAATCTTTATTTACATGTGGAGATTTTAACACTGTATAGCGTTTAATCTTTGTAGGCATTGGTACTGGCCCACGAACATCGGCACCAGTGCGTTTGACAGCTTCTACTATGGCTGCAACTGTGCGGTCTAGAACTCTGTGGTCATAAGCTTTTAGCTTAAGCCTAATTCTTTCCATATTTTTTCCTTTAAAATAACTTGTCGCCAACTTGCGACCTTTTGATATAGTGCTCTTGCAGAGGCTTATAACCAAACTTCAAGCATACAAGCAAAGCTTACGCTTCTCATCAAAAGACGCGAATTATATCCAAAATAAGTTTTAAAATCAAATTTTACCGATATTTTTCTAAATTTTATAATATTTTTTTCCTTTTTATTAGGAATAAAATAATAGTGTTAATAATTTTAATATCAAGCAATTAACTATTTTTTGATACAATACTTCTTGTAGGCTTAGCCTAAATTTAATATAAAGGATTTTTATGGATAACTCTTTAGAGGCATACACTCAAAAGTATGATAAGGAAGGCTACGGACTTCAATATCCAGATGGTCATGTGATTAGATTTTATGAGAGAATTCTTAAATTTGAACTCCATAAAACTAGCGGGAATTTACTAGATTTTGGCTGTGGAAATGGCATTCACTCACAATATTTCAAGGATATTACTGGGGGGGGGTATTGAGCCTTATGGCGTTGATATTGTGCCTAGCTTAAGAGAGGTTTGGGACAATAATCAGACAATTAACCCTAAAAACTTCCACATAATAAAACCAAATTCAAGTATAAAAGATCTATTTTGTGTAAAAATGGATTTTATATTTGCCAATCAAAGTTTATACTATCTTACGAATTCCAGCTTCAAAGAGACAATTAATGAATTTTACAATATGTGTAATGATGGTGCGATAATCTTTGCTACGATGATGAGCGACAAAGGCTATAGTCAGTATCAAAGAGGTGAGATTATGCCAAATGGGCTTTGCGAGGTAAAAGGTTGTCCAACTGGTAGGATAAAAGGCTCATCATATATCAGATACACTCATAGCATTGAGCAATTAAAAGAGGATTTTAGGCCGTTTAAACCGCTATTTTGGGGAGATTATGAGTTGATGAATTTATATAATTACGAAGGTAGCGTAGAGCACTATATCTACATAGGTCAAAAGTAATTACATCTAAAATTAGCTTATTATATAGCTACTCTTGCCATATTTTATGAGTTTGCCACTTTTAATAAGCTTGTTAAATATGGTTGAGACGCTTTGGCGTTGAGCACCTAAAAGATTTGATAAGGTAGCAATAGAAAATGGAATTTGAACTACCTTTTTATCCCGCACCATCATATGCTGCTCATCAGCTAAGCTATGTAAAAAACTTACAATTCTACTTTCTAAACTTCCAAATACTATATCAGCGACAATCTGACGTGTCATTATCGTGGTGCGAATGAGCGAATTTACCATCGCCATACTAAATTTCTCATTTTCAAAAAGCTCTTTTATATCACAAAGATTTAACTCCATTGTTAAAGAGTCGCTCATAAACTCTAAAACACTATCTTTATCAACTAATACAATTGAGCCTTTATTTATGAAATTTATGATAAATTCATTTGTTCCACTGATATAGCTAAGCTTTGCTTGACCGCTTTTTAGGATTATAAATTTGATATTTTGTGCGTAAATTAGCTCAGATTTGCTATATTTTTCTTGACGAAATAGCGACAAATCCTCATTGCTTAATAGCTCAAAATCATTATAACTATCTTGATTAAATCTACTAATATTCATCGCACGCCACCATAAATTTTTTAAATTTAACATAAATTTGATTAATTTTAAATTTAACCCCTTCGCCAACGAAGGGATTAGAATATTAGATATTTTTTACACCTTTTGGAGCGTTAAATGCTTCAAGTTTAGGAGCATTGCCTTGATATTTTTCTATATTGACAAGTCCTGTGTGAGAGATATTGCCATTTGATAATTTGCTTGTTGGAATATCTAGAGTTAGGACATTAGCACAACCATTTTTACATAGTCCATCGCCAAATCCATCATACCACGCACCCTCTCTAAGCCTTACAACGCCTGGGATAATATCATTGCTAACTTCTGCACCAGCTAGCACTTCGCCACGCCTATTAAACACTCTTACCAAATCGCCTTGTTTGATACCCAATTTGGCTGCATCTTTAGCGTTAATCAGCACTGGCTCACGACCTGCTATAGCATAATTATCTCTTAAAGATGTATTATTTTGCTGTGAGTGAAGTCTATCTGTAGGATGAGCTGTGATGAGATGGAATTTAGCTGGTTTATTCTTCATACCTAGCCATTCAGCTGGTTCAAACCACTTTGGATGAGCTGCACAATCATCATAATTCATATTCTCAATTGCTTGGCTATAAATTTCGATTAATCCAGATGGCGTCCCAAGCGCGTTTAAGATCGGATCTTCTCTAAAGTCAGCCATTCTTACCCAACTCTCGCTCTCTAGAGTTGGCACAAATGTAGTTGGCTCATTCTTGTTCCACCACTCATTAAATTTAGGCATAGTGATACCAAGAGCTGTGTTAGCATTTACCGCATTTGCTACTACATTATAAAACTCCTCTAGCCAATCCATCTCCGTTTTGCCACCTTCAGTAAATGCCTCCACTAAGCCATCAGCATAAGCCTTACATAGATCGCTAAATATCTCATAATCATTCTTAGCAAAGTGCTGTCTTTCTACTACTTGCTTCATCGGACAGATATTTTGGTTTGAGTAGTCTCCTGTCATTGTAAGGTCATTTCTCTCATACTGCGTAGTTACTGGAAATACTATATCAGCCATCTTAGCTGTAGGAGTCCAGTAAATTTCATTTACGACTATTGTTCTTGGGCGTCTCCAAGCCTTTAAATTTGTATTTGTATCTTGATGTTGGGTTATAGGATTACCACCAGCCCAGTAGATAAAGTCTATATCAGGATATGTGATTTTAGTCCCATTATGCTCTAAAATTTTGCCAGGATTTAGCAAGGCATCGGCTATTCTAGCTACAGGGAAGGCATAATCAGTCCCAGCATTTAACCAGCTTTGAGCTGCTTCATCGCCACTTGCTTGACTAGCCAAGCCTTGATATTTCCCATCTTTGATAACTCCTACGCTAGCGGCATTTATACCGCCTAAAACTCCACCTACGCAAGTAGGAGCCCCGCCATTACTATAGTGATAGCTAAGACCAAATCCCCCACCAGGCAAGCCAATTTGTCCTAGCATAGAAGCTAGAGTAACTAGCATCCAGTGTGGCTGCTCTCCGTGGTGCGCTCTTTGCATTCCCCAGCCACTCATTAGCATTGTTCTATTAGCATAAATGGTATCAGCTAAATTTTTAATCACACTCTCTTTTACACCACAAATTTTAGATGCCCATTTGATTGTTTTTGGGATTTTATCGCTTTTTCCTAGTAAATATGGCAAGAATTTATCAAATCCAGTAGTATAATTAGCTATAAAATCTTTATCATATTTACCGCTTGTATATAGATAGTAAGCCATACCAAGCATCATAGCAACATCTGTATTTGGTCTAGGTGCTATCCATCTAGCTTTATCGCCAAAGAATTTGCCAGTTTCGCTCCACAATGGATCAATTATGATAATCTCTTTGCTGCTATCTTTTAATTGCTCGAAATATTTTAGCCCTTGGTCATCTGTAGCACTCCAAGCAATTCTTAGAGTAGATATAGGATTCATACCCCATAAAACTACTACTTTTGAATGCTCTAAGACTACAGGCCAACTGGTTTGTTGCTCATAAACTTCTATACTACCAACCACATAAGGCATAATAACCTGACTAGCACCAGTAGAGTAATCCCCTAAACTACCAGTAAATCCGCCACTTAAATTCATAAATCTATGTAATAAAATTCTAGGATTGTGAAGTTTGCCACTACTATACCATCCATAACTTCCAGCAAATACGCTTTGCATACCCTTTTGCTCTCTAGTCTTTTTAAGCTCTCTTGCGACTAATTTAATGGCATCTTCATATTTTACTTCTACCCACTCATCAACCCCTCTTAATTCAGGTTTTGGGCTATCTGGGTTTTCTAAATAGCTCTTTCTTACCATTGGGGCGGCAATTCTGGTTTTATAGACTAAATCTGTCATTGTATTTTGAAGTGGATTTGAAATTTTAGATAACTCTTGATATGGCTTTGAGCTTATGATCTTACCATCTTTTATAGTTGCTTTTAGCATACCCCAGTGAGCCGCTGTAAATACCTCTCCATCTTTGATAAGCTTAGTATCAATATTATTAGCAAATATATTACTTGGTAGCATTGGAGCAAGGCTTAATGCCGCACCTAATTTTAAAAATTCTCTTCTATTTGTTTTCATTTTATATCTCCTTTTGAAGCTTTTTGTAGATACTGTATTATTAGCCACTCATCTTTTTTATCAATTGGCGTTCTAGATAGCATTGACCTAAATAGAGAAGGCCATTGATTTGGATTGTATTGGCTCTCTTTATGGAGCTGATGACAAATCGAGCAACTCTCTTGATATGTCTGTTTAGCCCTATCTATCATAGGTTTTAACTCATTTTCTAGTTCATCATCTGTAGTGTAAGCAACCACCCTTACCTCATCAAATTTACCATCTTTTGCTTTTTGGATTATCTCATATTTAGGAGTTTTAGTCTTAGCAAATGATAAGGCTATAATGCGATCCCCATTGCTGTAATATATCACATTTGGCGAAGATGGATTTACATAGCCTTTTAGGGCAAATTTAACTCTATCGCCAGATTTTTGTAGAATCTCTATAGCATTTGTAGGCAAGAGCTTACCAGCTACATCTTTGGAATTATCATCTAAATAGACTGATTTTACCGCAGTTGAGTATAGGGTTTTAGCATTTAAACACCCAGCTAAAATCAGACTAACCAATATGATTTTACTCATTCTCATCCTTTCATAAAAATAAATTTATTTAGATTATATAATAAATGCAAATTCGGATTTGTCACAAATATGACATATCTGCTATATTTGATAAAGATTATAAATTTCACAACTACTTAACAAATCGATATTAGAATTGACTATTACAATTAAATTTAAGGAGCAAATATGCTATTAAAAAAGAAAAAGTGGATATTTATATTCACTTAATAATCGCTATGATAGTGATAATTCCGCTATTTATAATATGTATTAGCGGAGCTATGCTTTCATATGATAAGCCAATAGCAAATGCCATAAATACCATCATCACGCCAAATTCTAATAAGATTTTAAATCCAGATTTTGCTGATTTGACAAGCAAATTTAAAGCCCAAAATCCATCGCTTAATATATCAAGCATCTCCTATGAAGCTAATAGTCGCTACTATACAATATCCACTAGTCAAAATGGCAAAAATATTAGCTATTTAGTTAATGACGATGGCGTAATTTTAAGTAGCGATAATGGAACTCAATTTATGCGAACAATCCGCTCGTTACATAGATGGCTACTCTTTAGCAAATTTGATAGCACCACTATTGGTAGGCAAATTGTCGCAATATCGGCTATTGGGTTTATAATTCTTACTTTAAGCGGAATATATCTCTATTTACCAGCGTTAAAAAATAATTTCATTAAAGCACTTACTATTAGCTTTAAATCTAAAAAGCTAATGTTAGCCTATAAGTCTCATACCGCACTTGGAGTGATATTTGGCATTATATTTCTAACAATGAGTTTTACAGGGCTATTTTGGCCATATGATAGCGTCAAAAAGGCATTTGCGTGGGCTTATGGCGTAGAAATCCAGCAAAGACCAAAAGGTGGCAATAAAACTGCCATAATAGAAAATAGATTTAATAATGATGAGCTTAAAACCGCATTAATAGCCATAATGCCAAATTTCACCAACTTTGATAGCATATCCATTTCGCAAAGCAAACCTAAACACTATACATTTAACATTAAAAAAGCAAATGAGCAAAGGGTAGTAACAATTGACATAGATAATCCAAATTTACTAACACAAACAGACGCATCGCAAAATAAAAATCTAGCTAGAAAAGTTTTAGATTTACACTCTGGTAGAGCTTTTGGCTATTTGGGTGAGTTTGTATTTTGCGTAGCTTCTTTTATAGGAGGAGTGATAGCAATCCTTGGCTTCATCATAACATACGCTAGAATAAAGCCAAAAAGTGCTAAAAATAAAATCTAAGTATAATCAAACTCTAAATTTCTTAGAGTTTGAGCTGGGAATTTAATGGCTGCAGCCACATCCAGCGCCACAGCAACCAGCCACTGGGTGAAGTTCATCAATGTAGAATTTAACAGATTTTAGCCCCTCTTTTTTCGCCCATTCATAAGCTGTGCTTACAAAATCCCAGTTGATATTTTCATAGAATTTTTCTAAATACGCCGGACGAGCATTACGACTATCTATATAGTAAGCGTGCTCCCACACATCAACTACTAAAAGTGGCACTAAGCCATCAGTTACTGGTGTAGCTGCGTTTGAGGTGTTTTTGATCTCTAGTTTGCTTGTGTTTGGGTTATAAACTAGCCAAGTCCAGCCAGCGCCAAATAGAGTTGTAGCTGAGCTTATAAATTCAGCTTTAAAGTCTTTAAAATCGCTTTTTAAAGCCGCTTCAAGCTCACTGCTTTTATCACTTTTTTTAGCTATACAATCCCAGTAAAAATCGTGATTATATACTTGAGCGGCGTTATTAAATAATCCGCCTTGAGAGCTTACAAGCACATCATACAAACTAGCATTAGCTAGTTCGCTATCTTTTGTTAGGTTGTTGTAGTTATTTACATATGTTTGGTGGTGTTTGCCGTGGTGATAATCACAGGCTTCTTTACTCACTACTGCGTTGGAATTTGGGTCAAATGGTAGATTTCTTAACTCTAACATATCATATCCTTTAATGAAATTTATAGACGTCAATTATAGCCTAAAATATTAAATAAGAGTATAAAACTCTTAAACAAATTTACAAATATTGTTAAATTTAATATTTTCAGCATTAAATGTATATTTTTTCTCTAGCGTGTGATAAGGCGGATTGTAGTTTATCACCTTATCCTTTCCTATCCAAATTTAAAGATGGCATACTGCTCCTTTGGCTATCTTTGCTCTGTCCCATCAAGTAGCGGGACAAATACGCATTCATCTATGATTTTACTGCTAATTTGATTATTTGATTTTTTATATTGAGTTATGTATTGCTTGCCATCTTTCTCAACTGGAGCTACTAAAATTCCATCATCTTTAAGCTGAGAAAATAGCCTATCTGGCACACTTTTACAAAAGCAACTAAGGATAATCCTATCATATGGGGCGTAGCTTCTCCAGCCTAGATTGCCATCATCAAATCGTATAAATACATTATTTATCCCTAAATTTTTCATTAAAGATTTTGCTGAATTGGCTAACGCTTCGATTCTTTCCACGCTAAAAACTCGCCTTGCGACCTTAGCCAAAATCGCCGCTTGATACCCACTGCCACAGCCAACTTCAAGTATATTATCGCAATTTTCAGCCTCTAACGCCATTGTCATCTTAGCCACAGTTAGCGGAGAGCTTATCCATTGATTAGATCCTATCGGATGCGCATCAAGCTTAAAAGCATTTATAGATACTGGCACAAATGGCGTCCTTGGCGTATTAATAAACGCTTTATAGACCATAGGACTAAGCTGAACTAAACTAGCTATCTCATCGCTCATTGTTTGACATTTTGTACTTTCTAAATTATCCATCATCTATCCCAAGTGATTTTTTAAATTTATCTATTAAATTTATATCAAATTTCATATTTTCGCTCCTTTTGCCATCTGGAGCAAATATGGATTTAAATCTCAAATCCATATCGCTACACGCAATTACATAGGCTCTATTTTGTAAGGCTAAGGCTTGGCAAAGCACCTTATAATGAGCCTTTCTAGCATTACCCCACATAGCTGGAACTAAGATTATATTCGCCCCCTTTAATCTATCCCAAAGCTTAATAAAACGAAGCTCAAAGCAGATTAAAACTCCGATTTTAACCCCATTTATATTATGAATTTTAATCCCATCTAAGCTACCGCTAAGAGTGATTTTATCCTCGTTATTTGGCTTAAATAGTCTATATTTATTTTGCTTAAATTCCACGCCTTTGGAGCTAAGCAAAATAAACTCATTATAATCATTAAAAATTCTACTAAATCCAAGATAAGCACCACTCTTTAAAGAGCTGATTAAATTTCTTTCTAAATCCTGCTCAAATTCATCTCCAAGCCTCTCATATCCACCAACACAAAGCTCAGAACAAAGCGCTAAATCCCCATCTTTTAAAGAGGTAGCAAAATCGCACAACTCACTAGCCCTATTAATAGCACCAATAGAGCTAAGATTGTGAGCTATGAGATTAGAAATCATCAAAGCTTAGGCTACCTTTGCTATAATTTGTAACTTTACTTTCAAAAAAGTTGCTCTTTTGATCGTTAAATTTAGCAAAATCATCAACCCATTTTATCGGATGAGAGACATTATATAATTTTTTTAACCCAATTGAAGTTAGCCTATCATCGATTAAATATTTGATATATTGGTCTATAATATCATCTGTAAAGCCCATTATTTGATTTTGCGTGATATATTTTCCCCACTCAATCTCTAGCTCGCCAGCCTTTTGAAACATCTCATAAATTTTAGCTTCAATCTCACTTGTAAAGAGATCTGGACGCTCCTTGCGGACTGAATTTATCATATTTTGAAATAAAAGCAAATGAGTTATCTCATCACGCTGGATAAAGCGTATCATCTGAGCGCTTCCTAGCATTTTCCCAGCCCTTGCTAATGCGTAAATCGCTGTAAATCCACTATAAAAATATACGCCTTCTAAAATTTGATTTGCCACCATTGCTAAAAGCAATTTTTCATCAGTTACATCCCCAGCAAGCTCCTCATACACGCTTGAGATATAGTCATTTTTGCGTCTTAAGACCTCATCGTGCTTTTCCATCTCATAGATCAAATCTGTATTATCGCAAATCGCTTCTACCATTACTGCGTATGATTTACTATGATTTGCCTCTTCGTAGGCTTGACGAGCTAAAACCGCATTTATCTCTGGAGCTGTGATATATGGATTTATATTATCAGCTAGGTTATTTGTCTGAAAGCTATCCATTGAGATTAGTTGGCTCCATACTAGATCATACATACGCTTTTCAGCTGCTGTGAGATTACAAGCATAGTCACGCACATCATCAGTGGTATCAACCTCTTTTGGAAACCAAGTATTTGCCTCCATAAGATCCCAAAGTTTAAGCGCCCAAGTGTATTTGGCCTTTGTGAAATTTAAAATTCCATGCGGATTGCCATTAAAAACTTTTCGCTCATTTAGCGTCTCATTTGAAGCTGGATTATATATCTTTTTTCTATACATTTCATATCCTTTAATTTGAAAGTGTAAATTTATCTAAAATAGGTTCAAGAATTAATAGATTAATCATACTCTTTAGCCCTAGATCTAATATCATCAAAGCTAAATTTACGCAAAATCTTACCATCTTTAAATACCTTAGTTAGCCAATTTTGCCTACCATTTAGCTCATCAAGCCTTATAGTTTTATAAAGCTCATTCTCTTTAATTAAGGCTAAGCGACCAGATTTTGAGCGTTTTTTAGGATCTGTAGCTGGATTTTTATACACATCTCTCCAGCTTATACCATCGCTACTTACGGCATTTACTTTCATCGCAAATCTTAAAGTATCTCTATTTAAGTGCTGAAGTAACGCCCCACCCATACCAAAAACTATATTATCACTACTAATTTTTCTAAATTTAAGCTCATTTAATATATCTTCTATGCTTTGTGGATTTATCCCATCTCCATAAATTAGCCTTATATGATCTGGCAAGACCTTATAGCCTTTGGAATTTATACTATATCCAGCTAGGCTCATCATCTTCTCAATACACTCACTAGCCATTGTTACTGGATTACCGCTATCTGGGCGAAGCACCACTTTACCGCCTTGCTTTTTGACCTTATCAAAGAGCCTTCCCCATAGATCAATGGCATTTAGCGTATCATAGCTATCTATCACACAAGCAAAAGTCCCATCGCCATAGCTTTTAACCATATTTTCATAAGCTTGAAATTCCCCATCTCTCCCCCACGAAGTCATCGTGCTATGCTCACTAGCTGGTATGCTAAAAGCTGCCATATCCGCACCATAATATTTTTTGGCAAAGAGTGCGCCAGTGATGGTATCTGAGCCTTTGAAATTCACCATATGAGCGCTACCACCAATCCCAGCACTCTCAAAGCTACTAACCCCCCTAGCGCCAAAATCATGTAAGGCAAAGTCAATATTCTCAGGCGTTCCGCTCTCTTTTAGAAAATGTAAGATATTTTGCTTACAAAAATAGCTATTAGTCGCTACAGCCACCGGATACCAAATCGAGCGTAAAATCGCCGTTTCAAAATACCCCACAAGCCACGCTAAATTCGGATCTGTATTTTTAATCTGTAAAAGGACATTTTCGGTTTGGATAATACTACCTTCAGCGACTGCTTCTATCTCTAAAGGCAAGGCTCCGCCATGATGCTCTACTATATATTTCCAGCCATCTTTATTAAATTTCATTCCGTGTGCTTTGATGAACTCATCAGCCTCATCTATATCATCATAGCTTATCTTTTGGCTTAGATACTCCATCAAAAATATCTGCAATCCATAAAAAAGCAAGCGATTCCACCGCCCACCACGAGACTCTATATATGAGCTGATAAATTTAATATCTTTTGGATATTGCAAATAGTGCGAAATCTTGTAACTATCGGTATTTAATATTGGATTCATATCTACTCTTTTAATAAATTTATCTAGTATTTTATCAAATTTAATTTTAATTTTAGGTATAATCAGCACAAATTTAAACAAATGAAAGTAGTCATACCAAGCTTCTAAATGAGCTAAATCAAATTTGCTACTCAAAAGAGCCTTAGCAATAAAGCTTAAAATATGCTAAAAGCTTTTAGCTAAGGCTAGTTAAATAATCAAGCCAAATTTAACCAAAATAGCCACGCAAGCAGCAGCGATAAGCCCAGCAAATCCACCAGCGACCATATCATCGCTCATTACACCAAGGCCGCCTTTGAGATTGCGATCTAGCCTGCCGATGATACTAGGCTTAGTAATATCTAAAATTCGAAAAAACACAAAAGCCAAAACCACGCTAATCCAGCCAAATTTATCTATCTCAAACTGCTCCCAGCTAGATAAGGCTATAGATATAGCCACCCATACCCCAGCAACCTCATCAATGACTATAGAGCTATCATCGTGGGTGCCACTTTTAGCCTCATAAGAGTCAATTATGCTAATACTAGCTAAAAATAGCAATATACTAGCTAAAAATAGCGTCTCAAGCCCAATATAATAATATATCGCCACTCCAACTATAGCCCCAGCTAAGCTCCCCCAAGTCCCAGGTGCTGGCCGCAACAATCCAGAGTAAAAAAATGTTACAAATAGCTTTTGCATTTTCATCCTTATGTAAGTGAAGTTGTCTGATATAATCCCATTAGATCTAGATAAAAATCATTTTGGGTGCGCTCTTCTAATAGCCCAACATTTGGGAATAGATCATTACAAATTTTTTGGAAATTTTCAAATCTATTTGGAAATAAGGTGCTTAATATCATAGCTGAAATCTCCTTTCGCATTAAAATAGCAGGAGGCAAAATCCCACTAAATAAAAGCTCTTTTAAAGTATCGGATTTATACTTAATATGGTGGTGCTGACCATGCGGACAAGTCTTAGTGCTTACAATCGTGCGACACTGGTTACAATAGACTAATTCAGGCATAACTATAAGCTCTATATCTAAATTTTTTGTTACGCTATCTAAGATTGTATTTGGCTGATTATGGTCATAAAACATTCCAATACCGCCATGATTTTGCCCTACTACTAGCTTTGTCGCACCAAAATTATAAGCAGCTAAGCACTCTAAAACCGGATTTATATGATTGCTAAATAGATATGTATTTTCAAATGGCACCACTATAACACGCTCACTAGGCAAGAAGTTGCTTATAAAATACTCTAGCGTCTTTAGCCTTAATTTAAAATCCAAATTTCGCCTATTTTCAAGCGTGCAAATTAAGAAAATTATAGTAATATCCGCCTTATCAATAGTCATTCTAACTAATCTTTCATGAAGTCTATTAAATGGATCTGCTGTGAGCATTAGAGCCGTTACCTTTTGATAATTCTTCTCTTTTATGGTATCTAGAACTCTTTGTTTAATATTAGCTAGTGAGTTATCATAAATTTCAAATTCCCCACTTATAGCATATTTGCCTGTTTTATTATCATCGCTAAACTCAATCTCCCTAGCAGCAAAGATGCTATTATGCGAATTTTCTAGCTTATAAACTGATGAGACTATCATATGCCCCACTATATTACCATTTAGAGCAAATTCTAGCTTTTGACCTTGCTTAACTGATCTAATTATAGCTTGATTGCGTCTGCCAAATGGTGCAAATGTATAAGCATACGGCATAGGCTCACCTCTAAAATAACCCGTTTGATGGACGATTTTAGCCTCATTTTCATCCATAAGCCTTTTGAATTTGCCTAGAATTTGGTTTTTGATTAGGCTTAGTGTGCCATATGTATCTTGATTTATATTTATAATGTTATTTTTGTCTATAGATACCATGCTTTTTTCTTCTTTCCCATATTGATTTGCGTGATATTCCAAGCTTTTTTGAAATTTCAGTATCTGGCAATATATCTTGATATAATAAAATCATCTGCTTAACATACTCATCAATTGATAAAATATCACTCATAGTAGCAGCTCTAGAGTGGCTTAATACCATAAAATTATATCCTGCATACTCCTTTTTGCCATGGATAATAACTGGCGAGTTTTTAAAGTAATCAAGTAAGCTCTCTTGAAGTTTTATATCAAGTTCATCTATATTTCTAATATATAAAAAGCTCTTTGGCAACAAGGTCTTAACATCAAATCCAACCCTAGCATCTACAATCTTACAATTAAACCCACTCTCCTTAGCATATGAAAAGGCAAATCCATCGCTAATTTGAATTTTACTAGAGCTAATAATTAGTGGGAGCTTTATCTTTTTATAATCCAAATTTGCTGGTTTATTGCTTAGCATTGCGGATTCTAGCATAATATCATAGGTTTGATTTAGCATCTCATAACGCTTAAATGATTCAAAAAATTTAATCTTTCTAACTAACTCTTCTATCATAAATGGCTTTTGGATATAATCACTCACCCCAGCCTTAATAGGATTAGATACAGTATCAGAGCTAATATAGCTAATTAATAAAATTATAATTGAGCTTTTGTGATTTTCTATAACTTTATAAAATTCATTTGAGTTAAAGCTTGCTGATAGCAATACCACATCATATCTATCTTCTCTTAATGCCTCAAAGGTATGAGTAGCAATCTCACAGCTATAGCCAAATTCAGATAGCTTACTGGCGATACTTTGAGCTAGATAAATCTCATTTTCTACTATTAAAACTCTCATAGTCTAGTCCAATCAAAATATTTTAAATTCGCATTTGCTATGACTGCTACACCCTCTCCACGCCCTGTAAATCCTAATTTCTCGCTTGTAGTGGCTTTGATATTTACTCTAAATCTGCTTAGTTTCATCACATCTGCTAAAATTTTTGCCATCTCATCTTTATATGGCGATATTTTAGGTTGTTCGCAAATAATAGTCAAATCCACATTTACAATATCAAATCCAACAGAACGCACAAACTCCACGCTACGCTCAAGCAAAATTTTAGAGTCAATGCCTTTAAATTTCATATCATTATCTGGAAAGAGCTGACCAATATCAGGCGCACTAGCCGCCCCTAAAATCGCATCACAAAGTGCGTGGATAGCCACATCGCCATCGCTATGAGCCTTAAAAGCCTTATTAAATGGCACCTTAATCCCACCTAAACTCAAATAATCCCCATCGCAAAAAGCATGCACATCAAAGCCATTTCCGCAAAAAATATCAGGTGAAGGCGGCTTAAGATTAATAAGCTTCAAATCATCTTTATAAGTAAGCTTTCTAGCTCTCTCATCACCACTAACATACCAAACCTTACCGCCAATAGCAGCTATAGCTGAGCTATCATCTGTGTAAATTTTATCGCTATTTAAAGCCTGTTTTAATAGCTTGGTTTTAGAAAGTTGCGGGGTTTGAATTCGCTTTAACTCATCTCTATTTATATACTCACTACCATAAGCAACTGTGTCGCTGACTTTTAGAACTGGCACGATACAATCAGCCAAATTCGCATTATCTATCAACCGCTTTATCAAAGCTTGGCTTATATCCACTCTAGCTATATCACTTACCATAACATAATCGCTATTTATATGATTAAGAGCGTTTTTAAGGCTCTCTTGCCTAGTGGCGCCACCTTGGATGAATTTAATATTAGTAGCGAATTTGGACATATATTCGCACTCATTACTAACTACAATAATCTCTTTGAAATTATAATTTGAGCTTATGTTTCTAGTCGCTTTTAGCCACAATGGGGTATCGCCGCTGCGTAGCCACTGCTTTTTAACAGGCAGTCCAAACCTTGTAGAGCCTCCCGCACCTAGCATTATTAAAGATATATCAATCAAAATAGATCCTAAATTTAAAATTATGTTACGAAATTATACATTTTTTTTAATTTCATTTGACTGAAATGAGAAGAAAATTTAATCCAAATTTAGCCATTTAATAGCCAAAATTTAGATATTATCATCTATAAATAGGTTAAATTTGCTTATATATCTTACTTAAAAGATATGTTTAAGATATATTAAATTTAACGCTTTGAAATGTGTAATCTCTTCCCAGTCTATACTCTTAAGGATAAATTTGTAACACTTAGATTAAAATAGCAAACTAAAATAAAGAAAATTTAAATAAATATATTTAAGAGTTGTTTTGTATTTAATTATATATTGTAAAATTTCACTTTCAAAAGCTTAAAAAGGATAAAAAATGAGAAAAGAGTGGTGTCAAGAACGCCAAAATGACCCTACTCCAACACAGATGTATTATGCTAAAAACGGCATAATCACCAAAGAGATGGAGTATGTAGCAAAAATAGAGAGGCTCGAAGCTAGTAAGGTTAGAGATCTAGTCGCAAGTGGAAAACTCATAATCCCAGCTAATATCAATCATCATCATCTAATCCCAATGGCAATAGGTAGAGCCGTAACTTGTAAAATCAACGCCAATATCGGCTCAAGTGCGATAATTAGCAATATAAACGAAGAGATAGAAAAGCTAAATGTATGCTTAAAATATGGAGCCGATACCGTTATGGATCTAAGCACTGGCGGGGATTTAGATGCTATCAGAAAAGCTATAATAGCAAATTCAACCGTTCCAATTGGCACTGTGCCAATATACCAAATCATTCACGATATTAAAGATTTAGACAATCTCACACCGCAAATTATGCTTGATTGTATCGAAAAACAAGCCAAACAAGGCGTAAGCTACTTCACTATTCACGCTGGATTTTTGCTTGAGTTTATGCCATTAGTGGCTAAACGAAAAATGGGGATTGTCAGTCGTGGTGGAAGCTTGATGGCTAGCTGGATGATGAAACATCATAAAGAAAATCCATTCCACACCGCCTTTGATGATATATGCGATATATGTGCTAAATACGATGTCTCTTTATCCTTAGGCGATAGTTTGCGTCCTGGTTGTTTAGCTGATGCAAGTGACGCAGCACAAATGGCAGAGCTTAAAGAGCTTGGAAACCTAACTAGAAGAGCATGGGCTAAAAATGTCCAAGTAATGGTAGAAGGCCCTGGTCATGTGCCATTTAATCAGATTGAATTTAATATGAAAAAGGAGCAAAGGCTTTGCGACGACGCTCCATTTTATATCCTTGGGCCGCTTCCAACTGATATAGGTGCTGGATATGATCATATCACAAGTGCTATTGGTGGGACTATGGCTGCGTATCACGGCGCTAGTATGCTATGCTATGTAACACCAAAAGAGCATTTAGGTCTGCCAAATGCCAAAGATGTAAGAGATGGTATCATAGCTCACAAAATCGCTGCCCACTCAGCCGATATAGCCCTGAATAGACCAGGGGCAATAGATAGAGATCACGCTATGAGCGACGCTAGATATAAATTTGAGTGGAATAAACAGTTTGAGTTAGCACTTGATCCAGATAAAGCAAGAGAACTTCACGATGAGAGTTTGCCTCAAGATGTCTTTAAAGAAGCTGAGTTTTGCTCTATGTGTGGGCCGAAATTTTGCGCTTATAAAATAAGTCAAGAGATAGCCAAAAGTAGCTGTGAGAGCTATCCAAAAGAAGATGATACAAAAAATATATAAAACAAGGAAAATTTACGCCGCTACTATCTTAATCATTTTAGCGGCGATCTCAATTTTTTTAGCCACTTTTTTAGCTGATTTTGGTATCAGTGCTTTGATAATTGCTGTGATTTTAGGAGCGCTTTTAGCCAATACCAGCAAAAAAAGTGTAAATTTAGTAGCTAGAAGCGGTATTTTAGGCATATCTACAAAGCAAATTCTAAGACTTGGAATTATCTTATATGGCTTTAAAATCAGCCTTGATGATGTGCTTAGTATCGGTTATGCTGGTGTTTTGAGTGCTTTTATCATTGTTTTTAGTAGCTTTGTTTTTGGATATTTTATATGCCGTATTTTTGGCATTGATAAGAAACTTTCTGTATTGATAAGCTCTGGATCTAGCATTTGTGGAGCGGCTGCTTTAATGGCTACTCAAAGCATAGTAAAAGCATCGCCAAATGCTGTTGCTATCGCACTTTGCTCGGTTGTGGTATTTGGTAGTTTGGGTATGTTTATCTATCCATTTATACTTAGTGGGATTGATAATATAAAGGCTGGTTTTATAATCGGTGCTAGCTTACATGAAGTAGCACATGTAGCAGGGGCTAGTGCGTATGATGTAGTAGCTGCCAATAACGCAATAATCATCAAAATGCTAAGAGTGCTTATGTTAGCCCCATTTTTGATAATCTTAAGCCTTGCAAGCGGCTTTTTCTTAGGAGAAAAATCTAGTGTAAAATCGAATTTTCCATATTTTGCTCTATGGTTTTTTGTAGCTCTGTTTTGTTCTGGATTTATAAATCCGCAAATTAAGGAATTTATATCTTTGGTTGATAATTTCTTACTTAGCGTTGCTATGAGCGCACTAGGACTTACAATCACCAAAAAAGCACTGAAAAATGCGAATTTAAAGGTATTTATAGCCTCTAGCTTGATATTTTTATGGCTTATTATTTTGGCTTTTGTTTTAGCAAATTTGCTATTTTAACCCTAAATATCTAAAAAATTTTTTAGTATCCTTTTGCCCTGCTCTTGTAATATAGACTCAGGGTGAAACTGCACTCCATAACAACTATATTTTTTATGTTTTATAGCCATAATAACCCTTTTATTCTCCGCTTTTATATACGCTAAGGTATCAAATTCAGATATGTTTTCTACGCATAAGGAGTTATACAAAGCGATTTTTAGTGGCTTTTTCACCCCTTTAAAAAGTGGGGATTTTTTAAATTCACACTCCACTTTTACACCGTGAAAAGGGCGAGGCATACGGATAATATCAGCACCAAAAGCTTTGGCTATACACTGCTGACCTAGACAAATGCCTAAAATTTTCTTTTTATCCCCAAGAGCTTTTATAATATCCATACAAACTCCAGAATCATCAGGCGTGCCAAATCCAGGCGAGATGATAATTCTATCAAATTTTTTTGCGTATTTTATGGCTTTTCTAGCTTTGGCAAAATCATTTTTTACTACCTTAACCTTAGCACCAAGCTCTTTTAAATAATAGACTATATTATAAGTAAATGAGTCATAATTATCTATCAAAAGCACCCTCATAGCTCTACCTTTATAGCCCCACGAAGTGAGTTTATAGCATAAATTTCCTTAGCTTTATATAGATCTTCTAAGCCCAAAATACTCTCTTGGATAATGCCTAAATCTAGCAATTTACCCCGTAAAGTCCCAGCTAACATACCACTTTGTAATCTTGGCGTTAAGAGTTTATTATTTAAATTTAGCACGATATTTGAGCGATTTCCTTCGCAAAGTTCATCTTTTTCATTTAGATAAAAAATATCAAAAAGCCCATCGCTTATAATTCGCTCATCTCTTAAGGTGGTTTTGTGATACAATAGATCATTTTGAGAGTTTAAACGCCTTTGGCTAATGGCAATTTTATTAGAATTGATGGGTTGGATTTGAGCTTGAGTAAGGCTTAATACTCCATTTTGGCTTAATTTTAATCTCACAAGACTACCGCCACTAGGGCTTAACCCAGCAAAAATCTCTTTAAAATCAGCAATACTCTCAAACCCATTTTTACCACTTACCACGCCGATAATATCGCTTAATTCAATCTTGCTATCATCTTTTTTAAACTCCATATCAAGCTCTTTTGGTATTTTAAAGCCTAGTAATTTAGCACTATTTAAAATTCTCCCCAAATGCCTTTGAAGTAAAAAAATCCCATCATCACGCAAAAGCATAGTCTCAAACAAGTCAAATTCCATCTTAGGGCGTAAAAAGCTACTTTTTAGCTCCAATTCAGCAAATTCATCATCACATTTTGAGTCCCACACCACGCCACTACCAACGCCATACCTATAATACTCCTGCTTAGCTACTCTCTCAAGCGTCCTAATTGGAACGCTAAATTCCGCCCTTTTATGGCTAATCACTCCCATCGCACCGCAATAAACCCCACGCTCCCTATCTTCTAAACGCTTTATAATACGCATTGTAGCTAGTTTTGGCGCACCAGTAATTGACCCACAAGGAAAAACCGCATCAAAAATTTTACTTAAATTCTTTCGTTTAAGCTTAGCTTTGAGCGGAGAAATAGCTTGGAATAAGCTCTTTAATTTGATGATTTTCATCGGTTTTTTCACTCGTAAAGAGCCAATTTTGATAATTTTACTCATATCATTTCGCAATAGATCAACTATCATCAAATTTTCACTTCTATTTTTTGGATCATTTCTAAGCTTATTTTTTAAAGCCTTGTCTTCGGCTCTATTTCTGCCTCGCTTTATCGTGCCTTTCATAGGTGCGAAGGTGATTTTCTTGCCTTTTAATTTAAAAAATAGCTCTGGCGAAAATGATATTATCTCACAAAATTCACTCTTAAAATATCCTAAATATTTACTCTTTTGCCTACTTAAAAGACTAGAGATAATCTCCTTGCTACTTGATTTGCTAAATAGCTTTAATTGGCTTGTGAAATTTATCTGATAACTATTGCCACTAGCTAACTCATCTTTTATCTGTTTAAAACAAGAGCTATAATTATCATAGTCTAAACCTTCTAGAATTTGCGGATAAAAAAATGGCTTAAATACTGAAAATTCCTGCGTATCATCAAGCTTAAATTCCCTTTTATTTACATACCCTTTAAAGTGCGCTACTGGATAGCTTGAGCTATTATCATAAAGCTCATAAACCACATATCCTACAAAATATAGATTTTTTGCCTTTTGCATAGATTTTAAAGCAAGGTCAAACTCATCTTTATTAAAGCAGATAAATTCGCTTTTTAAATCATCATATAGATACTTACCAAAAATACTAAAATCACTCATACATTTCTCTTTATAATTTAAAAAATTTTAGCCAAAAATTTATAATTTTTAGATAATATAGCTCAAATTTAAAAAGGACTAAAAATGGATGAAAAAATTTTAGAAAAGCTACAAAGCGTAATCTACCCAGGCTTTAAAAAAAGCATTGTGGAATTTGGCTTTGTCAAAGCAACAAGCCCAAAAATCATAGTCGAAATCACCTCAGCCAAGCCTGAAGTCGCCACCACAATCAAAAGCGAGATTGAAAAGCTAAATTTAGGCAAAGAAATAGAGATAATCGCCCCAAAACCACAAACCCAAAAATCAAACTCACAAAGCGGTAAAAATATCGCTCCGCAAATTAAGAATTTTGTGATGGTAAGTAGCGGTAAAGGCGGCGTAGGCAAATCCACAACTACCTTAAATTTAGCCATTAGTCTAGCTAAACAAGGCAAGAAAGTGGGGCTTTTAGATGCTGATATTTATGGTCCAAATATCCCAAGAATGCTAGGAGTTCAAGGCAAACAACCAGAGGTCATCGGACAAAAATTAAAGCCACTTCAAACTCATGGAATTGAGGTGATGAGTATGGGTCTTTTGATAGAAGATGGTCAAGGGCTTATGTGGCGTGGAGCTATGATTATGAAAGCCATAACTCAGCTATTAAATGAGGTTGAGTGGGGAGAGCTAGATGTGTTGCTTCTTGATATGCCTCCAGGGACTGGCGATGCACAAATCACTCTAGCTCAAAGCGTGCCAGTAACAGCTGGAATTTGCGTTACAACTCCGCAAACAGTCGCTCTAGATGACTCCGCTAGAAGTCTTGATATGTTCGAAAAGCTCCATATTCCAGTGGCTGGCGTGATAGAGAATATGAGTGGATTTATCTGCCCTGATAATGGCAAAGAGTATGATATATTTGGCAAGGGTGGAGCTGATGCTTTAGCTAGTGAGTATGATACCACGATACTAGCCCAAATTCCTATAGAACCATCTGTTAGAATAGGTGGTGATAGCGGAAGGCCAGTTAGCTTTTATGAGCCAAATTCAATTAGCGCTAAAAGATATGAAGAGGCCGCTACAAAGCTATGGGAAATCATAGAAGATATAAACGCAAATGGCGGTGCTGATAACTCAGCCATTCAGCCTGATATGAGTAGATCAGCTTGTCATTAATCAAATTTAAAAGGATAAAAAATGAAATACAAAGAGATCACAAACGAGAGCATTGCTAAGCTTATGGAGAGCTTTTATGAAGCTATTAGAGAAGATGAGAGCGGTCTTGGCGAGATATTTAATAACAAAATCGGCACAAGCGAAGAGGCGTGGGACGCTCATAAGGCTAAGATTGGTGAATTTTGGAAAGGGATGCTCATAGGTCAGAGCGAATTTAGAGGCAATCCTATGCAAGCTCATATGAATCTTGATCCATTTCCGCCTGAATATTTTGATAATTGGCTAAATTTGTTTAAAGAGAGCTTAGATAGCATTTATGAGCCTGAAATTGCCGATATGATCTTAATGCGTGCTCAAATGATCGCAAATAGATTTAAATCTATATTATATGCTTCATAAAAATAAAATGATTTTATGGGCGTAATTTATATTTTTTTAAGTTAAAAAATGTATAATTTCGCAATTTATTTTCAGAAAGGACTAGACTTTATGCAAACTTTTGTCGCAAATATTTTTGTTCTGTGTCAAATGTGCGTGATGCGTAGCTAATAAGTCTAGCGGTGGCTCACGCTTCCTTTAGGCTTAAGGCGGATAAGGAAGCGAGGATTAAGCCACGATTAATTCTCCAACCCAAATTTTAAACTTCCTTGTCTTTTCGTTTTGTTTTTGTCTTTTGACATTCTGCTATAGGCATTTTAGCCTCAAATTACGAAAAGGAAAATTATGATTTTTACACCATTTCAAACTAAATTTAAAGCTCTTATAGCTCTTCAAGGAGTTAAAAATGGCTAAAAAACAAATTCATTTTAACGCTTTTGAGATGAATTGTATAACACACTTAAGCCCCGGGCTTTGGCGATATCCAGGTGATGAGGCTTTGAGATATAAAGATATAGAGTATTGGCAAAATATCGCTAAAATAGCAGAAAAAGGGCTATTTGATGCGATTTTTATCGCTGATGTTTTGGGTGTGTATGATCTGTATAATAATAGTAGCGAAGCAGCCTTAAGGGGTGCTGTCCAAACGCCTGTCAATGATCCTATACAACTTGCTGCTATAGGTGCGGCGGTAACGCAAAATTTAGGCTTTGGGATCACGGCTGGAGTGCCTTTTGAGCAGCCATTTCCATTTGCTAGAAGGCTTAGTACGCTAGACCATCTAACCAAAGGGCGAGTAGGCTGGAATATCGTAACAGGATATCTACCAAGCGCCAATCTAAATATCGGCCAGAAAGAGCTACCACATGATGAGAGATACGCTCAAGCTGATGAGTATATGGAGGTTTTATATAAGCTTTTAGAAGGCTCATGGGAAGATGACGCTGTGATCTTAGATAGAGCAAGTGGCGCATTTAGCGATCCAAGCAAAATTCACCCCATAAATCACAAAGGCAAATATTATGATGTCCCTGGAATCCACATCTGCGAACCTAGCATTCAAAGAACGCCTGTTTTATTCCAAGCTGGGAATTCGCCTAGGGGATTGGAATTTGCTGCTAAACACGCTGAAGCGATATTTATAGCCCCAATAGCCAAAGAATACACAAAAGAAGCCGTCAAACAGGTTAGACAAGCTCTTATAAAAGCCGGTCGTGATCCATATAGCGCTAAAATTTATGTCTTAGCCACTATAATCACAGATAAAACGCAAAAATTAGCCGAAGCTAAATATAAAGATCTTTTAAGCTATGTAAATTTAGAAGGCTCTTTGGTACTCAACTCTGGTTGGCTAGGGGATAATTTAGGCAAATACCAACTAGATGATCTAATCAACGATATCAAATCAAACGCTATGCTAGCCAAGGTCGAAGAATACGCAAAAAGCAAAACCAACGAAGGCAAACCATGGAGCCTAAGAGAGCTTATCAAAGTAACCGGTATCGGCGCCCTAGGTCAAAAGATAGTTGGCGGAGCTAAAGAGGCTTGCGATGAGCTTGAAAAATTAGTAGAGTACTCTGACGCTGATGGATTTAACCTAGCTTACGCCACTACGCCTGGGACTTTTGAAGATGTCGTGGAGTTTATCGTGCCTGAATTACAAAAAAGAGGCTCATATCAGCTAGAGTATCAAAGTGGTAGCTTAAGAAATAAGCTTTTTGGTAAAGGCGATAGGCTAAGTCAAGCTCACATAGGCTCAAAATACCGCTTTAATGGCGAATTTTGGGGCAAATAATAGCTAATTTGAAGGAGAAAAAATGCTTTATAATGATTTAAATGATGGAATTTTCATAATACACGAAAATCCCGAATGGATACCACCTTTTAAGGAGGCTTTTGAAAAAGCTGGAGTTAAATTTGGCGAAATTCTTTTGACAGATGGGGGCATTGATTTAACTAAAGCTCCACCAAAAGGGGTCTTTTGGAGTAGATTAAGCGCTTCATCACATACAAGAAATAATCTATACTCAAAAGAGTATGGTAGGGCGGTTTTAGCGTGGCTGGAGGCTTATGGTCGCCGAATTATTAATGGCTCTAGCGTACTTGAGTTTGAAGTAAGCAAGATTAAGCAATATCTAGCTTTAGAGAAATTTGGCTTTCGTGTGCCAAAGACTATAGCTGTGTTTGGTAAAAATGATTTAATAAATAGGGCTAAGGATTTACAAACCCCTTTTATCACAAAGCACAATCAAGGTGGCAAGGGGCTTGGAGTGCGTCTTTTTGAGAGTTTAGAAGAGTTTGATAGATATGTAAATTCAGATGAATTTGAGCAAGGTGCTGATGATATAACCTTACTTCAAGAGTATATCCGCTCCAAAGAGCCATTTATTACTAGAGTTGAGTTTATCGGTGGCAAATTTCACTATGCGGTCAGAGTAGATACTAGTGGCGGGGCTTTTGAGCTTTGTCCGGCTGAGGCGTGTGAGATAGAAAACAGAGCAAAATTACCTCAAATTGCTGGTGGGGCTTGTGATGTTGGCTTTGCGAATAAATTTAGCCTAAGAGAGGATATAACGCATAATTTTCCACTCGTTCAAAAGCTAGAAGAGTTCTTAAAGCTTCATAAAATCGAAGTGGCTGGGGTTGAGTTTATCGAAAATAGCAAGAATGAATTTGTAATTTATGACATAAATACAAACACGAATTACAATAAAGCTGTAGAGCAAAGCAAACGAGCAAAAAATGAGCTTGGTGCTGCTGATAGGATAGTTGAGTTTTTAGAAAGCGAATTTAAAAAGGAGATAAGATGAAATTTGGATATTGGACGCCAGTTTTTGGCTCTTGGCTAAGAAATGTCGATGATGATACAACGGCTTGCTCGTGGGAATATATCAAAAATCTAACCCTAAATGCTGAGAATTTAGGCTACTCCCTTACGCTGGTGCCAGAATTATATCTAAATGATATAAAAGGGCAAAAAGCCCCCGCTTTAGATGCTTGGGCTATTGCAAATGGCTTAGCGGCGATCACTTCAAAGATTGAAATTCTAGCCGCACTCCGCCCACAATATCATCAAGTAGCTCTTACAGCTAAGAAAATTGCCACTTTAGCCCAAATCTCAAACAATCGCTTTAGCATTAATATGGTATCAGCGTGGTGGGCTGAAGAGGCTAGACAATATGGCATAGACTTTGATAATCACGATGATAGATACGCTTTGACAGAGGAATATACTAATGTTTTGCGTGGATTTTGGAGCAATACGCCATTTAATTTTAAGGGGAAATATTTTGAATTCCAAGACTCATACAATGAGCCAAAGCCTAGCTCTTTGCCTTTAGTTTATGCTGGTGGTGAGAGCGAACAAGGCAGAGCCTCAATCACTCGCTTTGCAGATAAATACCTAATGCACGGCGGAACTCTTGAAGAGATTAGGGCTAAGATAAAGGATATGAATGAAAGAAGAGACAGAGCCAATTTAGAGCCATTTAAGGGCTTTGGAATGGCGGTTTATGTGATCTTAAGAGATAGTGAGGCAGAGGCTAAAAAGGAGCTTGAGAGAATTATCAATATAAAAAATTGGAGCGATTATGAGAATTCATATAATAATTTTACTGGTAATTCAAATTTAGATGTCGAGATCTCTAAAATGGAATATAGCGTCTCAAATCGTGGATTAAGAGCAAATTTGATAGGCACGGCTGAGCAAATCGCTGAAAAATTAAGAGCTTATGAAGAGGCTGGATTAAATCTAGTGATAATACAATGCGCTAATATGAAAGAGGAGCTTGAGAGAATAGCTAAAGAGCTTATGCCGCTACTTCGCTAAAGCCTTAATCCTTTGCTTGTTAGCAAAGGATTACTCATAATTAAACTCGAAATAATTCTTGCTTTTAAATAGCTCAAACATCTCAATAAAGCGCCTAAAATCAAATTCGCAATTGCTATAAATGCTATATTTCATCCCTAAATATGATATGGTGTGAGCGCTATCACAAAATCCAGATTTTTGATAAAATTTACTTCGGCGAATTCTTTGATCTATATCATCAGCTTTTGGGTCTAAATACTCTATTTCTAGGACTATTTGATTGAAATTTGAGTTTAGAATATCTAGAATTTTACTACCATAGCTACAGCCTTGAAACTGCGGCCAAATCGCCAAAAAAGCCAAATAGCAAAGCTCTTTATATAGATAAAGTGCTGCGTAACCTATGAATTTACCACCATCATAAAAGGCAAAAATTTTCAAATTCTCATCACTAGCCATGACTGGATCTTCTAAATTTATTGGGGCCAATAGCTCATTTTGTGGGAAAACCTCTAAATTTAGCTTTAAAATCTCCTTAAAATCATCACTATTTCTATTAATAATTTTATACTCCAAACTCACTTGCAAATCTCCTTAAAAAGCTCATTTATCGCACTCTCAAGCATATTATATACATTTTGAAAATCCTTAGCACCGCCATAATATGGATCTGGAATTTCAGCCCCATCAAGACCAAATTCCCCCATCAAAGCCAATTTACTGCCAAGATTAAGGCGTGAGATATTAGCATAATTTTGCCTATCCATAGCTATAATCAAATCAAATTTACAATCACTCCTATCAATTTGCCTACCTCTTAGCATAGATATATCTACTCCATTTTGTCTCCCAACCATTATAGAACGACTATCTGGCGGCTCTCCTATATGATAATTACTAGTTCCAGCTGAATCAATCAAAATATCCAAACCACGCTCTTTAGCTACCTTTCGCGCGATGCCTTCAGCTAACGGAGATCTGCATATATTACCAAGACAGACAAATAAAATTGATTTAACCATTAAGACCTCTTATATTTTGCTTTAAAATATCATTTATTTGATAATCTTTGCTTTAGCACTTAAATGCTCTATTTTTAATTCATAAATATTGATTTTACTTAGCAAGCCAATTGCCGCAGTATCAAAATAGTCCATATAATTTAGCGTATATTTTTTACATAATAGCTCCAAAGCTTTTATCTTTTGACTCTCATTAGTAACTTCATAAGCCTTAGTTTTGGCTATGGCACTTTGATATTCAGTAGTAAAAACCCTACTCCCAAGCTCACTAGTACTATCTTTGATACTCTCACAAAACTCATAACTAGGCGTGGGAACTCTATTTTGACTAACAGCGACTAGCTCTACGATTTTACCATCTTTATACAATCTAGCTTTTGAGCCAGTTTTTGCTCCGTGGATATAAATAATCATACCATCTCTAGCTATAGAAATAGGGATACTAAATATCTCATTATTTTCATCTACACAGCTAAGAGTCGCATACAGACACTCATCGATAATCTTCAAGGCAATCTCTTGATCTAATTCACGATCACTTCGACGCATAATTATCCTTTGATTTTCTTCTCTTTTAGATAGATCTCTAATCTCTCAGCATTTAAAATCTCATCAAATTCGCTTTTACTTCTATACTCTTTTTCTATATTAAACTCTTCTACGCTCTCAAGAAATTTTTTAAAATCAGGATTTTTATCGCTTAACTCACTCATCACAGAATAATCCAATCTCTCTCTAAATCTCGCCCTAGCCAAAATCACACTCTCATCGACATTTTGTGAGCTTAAACTTACAATCCCTATACCAAATGAATAGCTAAGGCGCTTGATTAAATCCATAAGCTCCTCATCGCTCTCATCGATATCAAGCGCAACGAGATAGCCCTCATTTGCCCAGCTTGAGTTACTCACAGCTTGAAAGTAATACTCTCTAAAATTGCCAACACTAAGATGCTTTTTCATCTCAAAAGCGTAAATTTTAATCGGCAAAGAGTCAAATTTGCCTATAAATCTATTTAGCTCTTTTTGATAATCCTTATACTCAAAACTCACACCAACTATATCTGGATATAGCCATTTGTCTGCGCCTTTTTGGGATTTTTTGCTACTTTCGTGATAAATCGTCTTTGTATAGGCTTTAAAATTCTCATTAAAAGAGACAAATCTACTTAAAAGCGGATGCAAATCCCTTTCGCTATAAGAAGTTTTTGGCTCTTTTATCTCGCTATTTTTCTCCATTTGAGCTTCTAAATTTATAACTTGATTTTTTAGCTTTATAAGCATAATAGGTTTTGTAGCCACTACTTCAAAAATGCTATCTGCTTCTTTAACATTCATATAAATAGCAGCTCCAAAACTCTGCCACGGCGTTTTGCCATTTAAATTCAGCTCTTTAGTAAGCCCCATTTCATTTGCTATATGATACATTTTAATTGGATTTAACGCCTCTTTTTTACGCTCTAATACTTCCTTTGCCACCTCTATAATAGATTTTGCCATTAATACCTTACTCCATTTTGTTTTAAAAAATCTCTTAAATCATCATATTCGGAGTTTGTAAAATACCGCCATTTCCCCTCACCTAATTGATCTAAACTAACCCTACCAAAGCTAACTCGCTTTAGATCCATAACCTCTAAATCAAAATAGCCAAAAAACCTTCTTAACTCTCTATTTTGTCCCTCATTTATGATGACTTTTAGCCTTGTATAGCCACCGCTTTGGCTTATAATTCTATAGGCTAAAAATGGTTTAAATTCCATTGAAATTTGCTTTGTTTTAGCGTGAGCTCCTTTAGTAGCATCCTTAGCGAAAAAGCCTTCACGCATCGCATTTATCACTTGTTCTGTGATATTGCCTTTAATTTTTAGGTAGTATTCACGCTCTATATCACTATCCATAAGAGCTTGGGCAATCGCAGGAGCGTCAGTCAAAAGCAAAAGCCCCTCACTAGCAAAATCCAACCTACCGATGCTAATAAATTTAGAAAATCCCCGTGGCAAACTATCATAGATAGTCCTTCTGCCACGATCATCTCTTTTGGTTACTAGCTCGCCTTTTGGCTTGTTATAGACTATGACGCTAAATTCTTTTTTGAGTTTAACTAGCCTTGAGCCGATTCTTACCTTATCGCCATCTTTGATATCGGTTGATAAGTCGCTTATAATTCGCCCATTTATACTGACCTTACCAGCCTTGATAAGCTCATCAGCCTCACGGCGTGAGTAGTTTGTATTGTGTGAGATAAATTTATTGATACGCATTTTTATATACTATCCTTAAAATAAACAAGTTTCATTTTTAATTCTTTGAACGCTAAGCTCACAATAGTTATTATCTATCTCTAAACCTACCGCATTTCTCTTTAAATTTGAAGCCTCTAAAATAGTAGTTCCGCTACCGCTAAATGGATCAAAAACACACTCACCTACATAACTAAAAAGTTTTATACAACGCCTTGGAAGCTCTCTTGGAAACGGAGCCGGATGCCCTATTCTTTTTTTGCTTTCTCCATTAAAACTCCAAAGCCCATTTGTCCAACTTTTAAACTCGTCTTTTGTAATATCGTTTTCGCCTTTATAGCTCTTTTTCCATTCATTTTTATACAAAACAACAATAAGCTCAACAGGCGCAATAACATATGGTGCGGAAGCAGAAAGCCAACTTCCCCACGCTGTCCGTCTAGAAATATTTCCTTCATTCCAAACTATTGTACTATGATATTTCCATCCAGCCTTTTTGGCTATTTGAGTTAAATCTGCTCCTATTGGCTTTTGTCCGCCTTTATTTTTATCAAGTGGAATATTCAAACAAAATCTAGCTCTATCCTTTGCCCAAAAATAGCAATTTTCAAGCCAATTTTTAGAAAATTCTAAGTATCTTTCATATTCTAAATTATCATTATTTGAATTATAAGCAATATCAAGATTATAAGGTGGCGAAGTAATACCAAGATCAAAAAATTCGTCCATGAAATTACTTTTTTTAGTGGCGTCTGCTTTAAAAAGTTTCAAATTTTCTTTTTCAAAAAATAACTTCATAATAACGCCTTTAAATCATTAATTAAATCATTAATACCTTTTATTTTTTTACTTTTATCAAATTTATCCCTAGCAAGATAAATTCCATCTAGCTCATACTCCATAACAACACGGGATTTTCTATTGCCTTTAAAGCTAATCTCATCATCATTATCTGGTGTAACCATAAAAACTTTAATATGTTTTGTAATGCGTTGACTTGATAATTTTAACTTCCAATAAGGTGTTTCTGTATAACGCTCACGAAAAGAATTTTTAACGGATAAAATAGCTAAAATTTTAACTTCCGGAATTGCCTTATAAATAATGATATCACCATCTGGCAAAAGTGAAACAGAACCAAAATCAACTAGAATTTTGCGTTTTACCTCATCTAATTCATTTTTTAAATTTGTTTTTCTAAGTATTTTATCATTTGTGATTTTAAGATTATTTTTTATACAAAAATTATCTACTAAAATTTCAATTACAACTTCTAAACTTCGTCCTATAACGCTAACCCAGCTTTGCCTTGCTTTAATAACTGCATCATCTCGCAAAATATGATTTTGTCTAAATTGAGCTATTTTTTCTTTATAAAAGCTTTCTTTTTCTTGTTCAAAAAAATCTTTTAAATTTACAAAAGCATCTTCCCCAAATTTGGCATAAAATTTTCTGAAATTTTCTCCAATTTTTTCATGTGATTTTAGAATTTTATCCATAATACTACAACCCTAAACTAGTTAGATCATGGATATGTAAGGCTCCAATTGGTTTTTTCTCTTTGGTAACAATTAGAATTTGGATTTTATACTCTTCGATTAGCTTTAAAGCATCATAGGCTAGGGTATTTTCATCTTCTAGCACTTTTGGGTTTTTGGTGGCAAATTTGATAGCCTTGTCATTTATATCGAAATTCTCACTACTCAAAGCACGCCTTAAATCCCCATCACTCAAAATCGCCACTAACTCCCCTTGCGAATTCGTTAATAACACGCTTCCAAGCTTGCCATGAGTCATAGAGTCTATAGCAAATTTAAGGCTAACCTCATCGCTAACGATAGGTAAATTCTCTTTTCTCATTGTATCGCTAACTTTTAGATAAAGTCTCTTGCCAAGGCTCCCACCAGGATGAAACATAGCAAAATCCTCTTTTTTAAAGCCTCTTAATCTCATCAAACAAACAGCCAAAGCATCGCCAAAAGCCAGAGTCAGCGTAGTAGATACAGTAGGCGCAGCATCAAAGGGACATGCCTCACGAAGAATATTAATATTTAAATTTACGCTACTTAAATTCGCTAAACTTGAATCGCTTTTTGATATGCCAATTATAGTGATATTACGCCTTTTAATATGCGGAAGTATAGCAAGAAGTTCGCTACTTTCGCCACTATAACTAATAGCCAAAACCACATCGCTTGTGCTTATCATACCAAGGTCGCCATGCATAGCCTCAGTCGGATGGATAAAAAAGCTAGGCGTTCCAGTGCTTGCTAGGGTTGCGGCGATTTTAGCACCTATATGGCCGCTTTTACCCACGCCAGTTACGATGAGTTTGCCAGTGCAGTTATATATCAAATTTACCGCCTTCTCAAACTCACCACCGATCAAATTCGCTTGACGCTCTAGCTCTTTGGCTTCTAAATTTAAAACTTCTCTTGCTATATCTATAATTTCCATAATCAAACTCCAAATTCTATTGCTAAAATCATAATTTCACCCCAAAAATTGGGGCTAATCTCACATTAAATACACAACCGGTACGATTGTTGGGTATTTTTTGAGTTTTCTAAATATATGTTTTCTGATAACTTGGCGAATTTGATTTTCTAAAGCTCTTTGGTCATTTAGCATATCATTTTTAACATTAGTTAAAAATTGCAACAATATCTCTTCAAGCTCCTTGCTTAGGCTTCTTGTGTGTCTTTCGCTTACTAAACCATAGCTAATAACCCTATTATGAATCAAGGTTTTAGCACTCTTATCAATTTGAGAAATTATAGTTACAACCCCAGCTTCAGCTAACTTTTGGCGATCGATTACTACATCATCTGCTATCTGCTTGTTTATCTGATTATCGATAAATACTTTACCCGTTTTTACCGTTTTTACTCTTTTAATGTGACGCTGACAAACCTCAACTTGATCGCCATCGCTCATTAAATAGATATTTCTCTCATCGATCCCACAGCTCATAGCGGTCTCTTTATGCTTGAGTATGTGGTTATACTCGCCATGAACTGGAAGGAAAAATTTAGGCTTTATAAGCCTTAGCATAAGCTTTTGCTCCTCTTGGGCTGCGTGACCGCTTACATGAATTTCGCTAAAGTCTTGATGAGCCACACTTGCTCCGCTTTTGAGTAAGAAATTTAAAATAGTTGATACGCTAGTTTCATTTCCAGGGATCGCTTTTGAGCTGATGATTACTTGATCGCTTGGCTTGATTTTGATATATTTATGCTCATCAGTTGCCATTCTATATAGAGCACTCATAGTCTCGCCTTGGCTTCCTGTAGTTACTATTAAAACCTCATTATCTGGATATTTGACTACTTCATTTGCATCTATGAAAATTTTGCGATCTAAATTCACATATCCAAGCTCGATTGCCGTCCAGAGATTTCTCTCCATACTTCTACCTATGACACAAACCTTCCTTCCATGCTTGATACCACGCTCAATGGCTTGATAAACCCTATGAATATTTGAGCTAAATGTGCTCATTATCACCCTACCCTTAGCTGTGGCAAAGATAGAATCAAAGGTCTTACCCACGCTACTTTCACTCTTTGTAATTCCATCTTTATAGCTATTTGTAGAATCACTTAATAAGCATAAAACACCACGCTCTCCATAATATGCTAAGCGATTTAAATCCGTTGGATAGCCATCGATTGGGGTGTGATCGATCTTGAAATCGCCTGTGTGGATTATAGTTCCAGCCTTTGTAGTGATAGCTAACGCACTAGCATCGATTATAGAATGAGTGATATGTATAAGCTCAAATTCAAATTCCCCAAGCTCATAGACCTTGCGTTTTTCAATCGGGCGAAAATAACTTCTAAAAGACTTTAGTCCATGCTCTTCAAATTTATTGCTTATCATCCCTAATGGAAGTGGAGTAGCATAAATTGGGAATTGAAATTCTTTGAAAAAATATGGCACCGCACCGATATGATCTTCGTGTGCGTGAGTGATGATAATGCCTCTAATCTTATTTTTAATCTTTCTAACATAATCAAAATCTGGCACCAAAATATCCACACCATGCATACTCTCAGTCGGAAAGCTCATACCAATATCGATGATTATCGCATCGTTATTTGTCTCAAATATCGTCATATTTCCACCGATTTCACCAAGCCCTCCAAGTGGAGTTATAGTGATTTTATGCTCGGCTGAATTTAGATATTTCAAAGGCTCAAGACGCAACTCATGGCTAGCCTTATTTGCCTCGATAGCGGCTTTCATATCCTTTTGCCACTCTTCATTTCCGCTGATTTTGACTGTAGGATTACTATTTTTACGCCGTTTTTTAGCTTTTTTGGTTTGATCTTTTGCCTCTGTGGTTGGCAGATCTGAATTTACTATAGCTTGATTAGCTTCTTTTTTTAAGTTATCTTTATGATTGCGGTATCTTCTTTTTTTGCTAGGCTTCTCGCCTAGAGTTTGGGTATTCTCTTCGTTCATTTTTGGCCTCTTTAAATAGTTTTAAATACAAGGCGACACAAAGCTCATGCGGACGAATACTAAGTGGCAAATTCTCCCTAGCTAAAAAGTCTTGTATAAAACTTTTTGAGCTAAAGGTGGATAAATTCTTTAATAGAGTTTTACGCGGAGCTAAGAAAGCAGATTTTAAAAACCTTTCAAATTCTAAAGTATCAAATCCGCTTATCAAATCCCTATCTTTGATAATCCTTATAACCGCAGAGACTACCTTAGGCTGCGGATTAAACGCAGTTGCAGGCACATCAAAAAGCAACTCCACATCGCCTTTTATTTGAGCTAGGATTGATAATGCGCTAAACTCGCTATCACCTGCCTTAGCACTAAATTTCAAGGCCACCTCTTTTTGAATCATAACAACAAGCCCCTTGCATCTGCTATCACTAAGCGCCTTTAAAATTATATTTGTCGCTACATAATATGGCAAATTCGCAACCAAAAAATAGTCTTGCCTAGCTATCTCATCCCATGATTTAAGAGCATCGGCATTGATTATTTTTAGCTTTTGCTCTGAGATCTCACTAGCAAATTTATCTAGCAAAATCTCATAAAGCTCGCTGTCAATCTCAAAACACTCGATTTTCCCACTAAATTCTATAAGCTTTTGTGTTAAATCACCTAAGCCAGGCCCAATCTCTACAATCCTATCTAAATTATTGGGAATCGCTTTGATGATTTTAGCTTTTATACCATCATCAATTAAAAAATTTTGACCAAATTTCTTTTTTGCTTGTATCATAGTTGGCCATTTTAGCTAAATTTGACTGAATTTATAGTAAAATAAAAATAAAAAGTCGCAAAAATGAGAAATTTCGCAAAAAGAATTATACCTTGCTTAGATGTCAATAATGGAAGAGTTGTAAAAGGGGTTAATTTCGTAGGATTAAAAGACGCTGGAGATCCAATCGAAGTAGCCAAAAGATACAATGATGAAGGTGCTGATGAGTTATGCTTTTTGGATATTACTGCTAGTAGTGATGGTAGAGATACTATCGTTCATGTGGTAAAAGAGGTCGCAAAACAGCTATTTATCCCGCTTACTGTGGGTGGTGGAATTCGTAAAATAGATGATATATCCAAACTTTTAAATGTAGGTTGCGATAAAGTTAGCCTAAACTCATCAGCTGTAGATAATCCAAATTTAATATATGAAGCTGCGAAAAAATTTGGCTCTCAATGCGTTGTAGTCGCAATCGATGTTAAAAAAAATAGTAATGGTAGCTACAATGTATTTGTCCATGGTGGTAGAAAGGATACTGGGTTAGATGCGATAGAGTGGGCGAAAAAAGTTTATGATCTAGGTGCTGGAGAGATACTTCTAACATCGATGGACGCCGATGGGACAAAGGCTGGATATGACCTAGCTATAACATCAGCTATATCAAATTTAGTCCAAATACCAGTTATCGCAAGTGGTGGAGCTGGAACTATGGAGCATATCTTAAAAGCTTTTCAAGCTGGTGCTGACGCAGCTTTAGCAGCTAGTATATTTCACTATAAAGAGATTGAAATTTTAAAATTAAAAGAGTTTTTAAAAGCAAATCAAATTGGGGTTAGAATTTAAATATGGCTATAAATTCTAGCTTAAATAGCGATATTTTGATAGTTTGTGCTGGAGCGATGGAGAGCTTTGAATTTGCTAAATCAATTGGGATTGGCATGGTAGAACCAGCGATAAATTTAACCAAAATTTTGCTAAATTCAAATAGACTTCCTAAGAAAATTATATTTATAGGAAGTTGCGGATTATATGGAGATGAAAAACTGCTTGAAATTTATAAAAGCACTCAAGCTTGTAACTATGAAATAGCTGGTATAATGGGTCTTGGATACACTCCAATTGATATGAAAATAGCAAAAGTTTCACAAGAAACAAACATTATAAACTCATCAAATTTCATAACAAACTCAAAAGATATTGCTATTAAATTTAAGAATTTAGGATTTATGGCTGAGAATATGGAGGCTTATGCTATTTGGTGTGTGGCGATGAAATTTAATATTGATTTTGAGCTAATCTTATGTGCGACAAACTACTGTGATGAAAATGCCCACAATGACTTTATCAAAAACTATCCAAAAGCTAAAGTTAATATCACAAAATATCTAAAATCAGAAGGAATTATATGAAAAATTTGCTTGATTATACTCAAGATGAATTAGCAGAGTTTATCCAGCCTAAATTTAGAACAAAGCAAATTTATGAGTGGGTCTATAAGAAAAATGCAAAAACATTTGATGAGATGAGTAATCTACCAAAGGATATTAAAGAGCGTTTAAAGGGCGAATTTTATCTTGAACCGCTTGAGATGATTAAAAATGAAATTAGCCTAGATGGGAGTATCAAATATCTATTTAGACTTCGTGATGGCAAAACTATAGAAAGTGTGCTACTACCGATGAAAGAGGAGCTAATAGATCAAAATGGCAAGACCCAAAGACACGCTAGATACACAATCTGCGTTAGCTCGCAAATAGGGTGCAAGATGGGATGTAGCTTTTGTCTAACGGCTAAAGGTGGATTCATCCGTAATCTAAGTGCTGGCGAGATCGTAGGACAAATTCTATGGATAAAAAGAGAAAATAACATACCTTATGAGAGAAGAGTAAATATCGTATATATGGGTATGGGCGAGCCTCTTGATAATCTAGATAATGTATCAAAAGCTATAAATATTTTAAAAGATAATGATGGCCTAGCTATAGGAGCAAGACGCCAAACTATTAGCACAAGTGGGTTAGCTACACAGATTAAAAAGCTTGGCGAAATGGATTTGGGTGTGCTTTTGGCTATATCTTTACACGCTGTTACAGATGAATTAAGAGAGAAATTAATGCCGGTAAATAAGGCTTATAATATCGCTAGTGTGATGGATGCTGTGCGTCAATTCCCTATAGATATGAGAAAAAGAGTTATGTTCGAATACCTAATAATGGATAAGATAAATGACAATCTTAGCGACGCAAAAGCCCTTGTAAAGCTACTTCACGGGATTAAAGCAAAGGTGAATTTAATCCTTTTCAATCCACATGAAGGTAGCCCATATCAAAGACCATCGCAAGAAAATGTAGAAAAATTCAGAGATTACCTTCAATCTCGTGGCGTTACATGCACAATTAGACAGAGTAAAGGGCTTGATATAAGTGCTGCATGCGGCCAATTAAAAGAGAGAAGCAAAGGAGAAGATAGTGCCACTGCTTGATATAATACAATTAATTTTTATCTCAATTGTTGTGATTATCGGATTAATTGGCATGATTTATGTGATTAAATCTGATAAATAAGCTATAAGTTGCTTTGATTTCTCAACTACATTTTTCGCAAATGCCTTTGATAACGGCACTTTTAATATTTTTGCCAGGTAAATTTGGTATCTCTATCTCCTCCATTTTATGGCACGCCTCACATACAAAATATGCTTTAGCATGGTCTGATAACTCATAAAAACTCTTATGTTCTATCTCACTTTTGATAATTAAATTTTTACTTAGAAGAATATCTAAATTTCTATAAATCGTCGATTTATTGGCTTTAATTTTAGATAGAAATTCATCATAGCTTATAGGTCTATTTGCTTGTTGTAACATCTCTACTAGCTCCACTCTAAGCGGAGTTACAGCTATATCGTGATTTTGTAAAAAAGTAGCAGCTAACATTAATACTCCTTTCTTAGTTAAATAATATCATAAAAAGAATTAAAATAAGCAAAGCTAAAATTTTAATTTTAAGATGCAACTAAGTTGCATATGATATAATTTCCGCATTTTAAATCAAAAAAGGAATGAAAATGAAAAAACTAATCTCCATTTTATGTATAGGTGCGGCATTTTTGCACGCAAAGCCAGTTGTAACTACTAGTATATTGCCTACAAAATATTTCGTTGAGCAAATAGCAGGCGATAGCGTATATATTAATCATATGGTAGATCCAGGCTCTGATCCACATATCTATGAGCCACGCCCAGAGCAGATGAAAAATTTGGAAAAAAGTGATATTTTCTTTGCTGTTGGTATGGAATATGAAAATAATTGGCTACCAAAATTTGCAAAAAACTATCCAAATTTAGATATAATAAAAACTCAAAAAAATGTCCCAATGCTATCTAGCGTAGATCACAAACACAATGATCATCACCACGATCATCACAAAGAGCATAAAAAAAGCTATGATGGAATTTTTGATGATAAAGATATAAAAGATAGAGATATTAGCGATTGGAATGGAGAATATAATAGTATATATCCATATTTGCTAGATGGTAGCTTTGATATTGTATTAGAAGCCAAAGCAAGTGCGCCAAATAGTAATAAAAATTTTCAAGAGTATAAAGAGTATTATAAAAAAGGCTATAAAAGTGATATAAACCGCATAGTTATAAACAATGAAAATATCAGTTTTCATACTAAAAATGGTATAAATAAAGGAAAATATATCTATAAAGGCTATGATATACTAACATACAAAAGCGGTAAAAGAGGCGTTAGATATCAGTTTGAAAATATAGATCCAAATAGCAAAGCTCCTAAATTTATACAATTTAGCGATCATGAGATCAATCCTACTAAGGTTTATCACTTCCATATATATATGGGAAATGATAGCTTTAAAAAATTGAGTTTAGAGCTAGAGAATTGGCCTACATTTTATAAATCTAGTATGACAAAAGCAGATATAGTAAAAGATATGTTAGAGCATATAGATAGCAATTTTGATTCTCACATATGGCTTGATCCTATACTTGTTAAAATTCAAGCAAAAAATATAGCCGATGCCCTAATAGCTCACTATCCAAAAAATAGAGCTTTATATGAGAAAAATTTGGCTAAATTTTATAGTGAGCTTGATATGCTAAATAGCTATATAAAAGAGCAACTAAATGGTATAAAAAATAGAAATTTTATAGTCTATCATCCATCATGGGCATATTTTGCTAAGCGATATAATCTTAATCAAATAGCCATCGAAACTGAAGGCAAAGAGCCTAAACCAGCTCAATTAGCAAATTTGATTAAAGAGGCAAAAGAAGAAAATGCTAAAGTGATATTTGTAGCACCTCAATTTTCAAAAAAAGCAGCCAAACTCATTGCCGATGAAGTCGGAGCCAATGTCGTAGAGATAGATCCACTGGCTAAGGATTGGATAAAAAATATGAAAAATACAGCAGATGCTTTTAAGAGAAGTTTATAAGATTAAGTTCATTATAAGCTATATTAAATTTATCTAAACTACTATAATTCAAATTTCATCTTGGAGCTGATATCAAATTCAGCTCCATTATAGCTAAATTTGAGCCGATTAGAGTGAAGCATAAGTCTATTAGCCCCACTCTTTTGGGTGCGCTCATTTTCACTCATCTTACCATCTAAAATTCGCTCTATATCGCCACGCTCAAGCCCATAAATCGGATCGCCTAAAATTTTGTGTTTCACATAAAACATATGAAGCCTAATCTGATGCTGCCGCCCAGTTAATGGAAGACACTCTATTAAGCTAGTATCGCTTTTTGCCTCGTAACTAATCAACCGAAATAGCGTCACAGCCCTCTTGCCACCTTCGCAAATTCGCATTCTAGTCTTAATATCATCATAATCATTTGTAATATCCATAGCCTTATCAATCACAAGCCAATCCAAACTATCCAAAAAACCAAATTTACCCACAAAATCCGTATAATTTTCCGCTCTAAATTTATCAAATTTATTCGCATCAATTTTGCCACTTATAATAGCTAAATAGCTTTTGAAAATCTCTCTATTTTCAAACATTCTCTTAAGCTCTTTTACCACTTCTACACTCTTACCTACTATAATAACTCCACTTGTTTCTCTATCTAGTCTATGAGCCACACTAGCTTTTTTGCCCCATAAAGACCAAATTTCATCGCACAAACTATAGCTACAATGCCTACCATTTGGATGAGTCAAAACCCCACTTGGTTTATCAAATATCCCAAATTCCCTGCACTCAAAAATCGGTTTGAGCCCCTTTGGTTTACACCTATAATCTATCAAAAATATATCCCCATTTGCTACGCTATTTTTCTTAAGCACAGAGCCAAAATTATCTATAATTCGCCCATTATCACATAGCTTTTGAGCCTCTTTCATACAATAGCCTTGAGATATGAGTATTTGATATATCTTTTGACCATAAAATTTGCCGATTTTCATCTTTTCATAAGACATTTATTAACCTAAATTTTATAAGATTTTTTATATAATATCAGATTAAAATTATATAAAAATTTAGCAAAAAAGGTTCTGAAATGGTAGAGAGATATGCCAGGAAAATTATGAGTGATAAATGGAGCTTACAAGCCAAATATGATGCGTGGCTAAGAGTTGAGCTAGCAGCAGTCAAAGCGTGGAATAAGCTAGGATTAATTCCTGATAGTGATTGTAAAAAAATATGCGAAAATGCTAAATTTGATATTAACCGCATAGATGAGATAGAAAAAACCACCAAACATGATGTAATCGCCTTTTTAACTAGCGTGAGCGAGAGCTTGGGTGAAGAGAGTAGATTTGTCCATTTTGGTATGACAAGTAGTGATTGTATCGATACAGCCGTTGCATTACAGATCAAAGATAGTATGGAGTTAATCTTAGATGATATTAAAATTTTAATGGACACTATCAAAAAAAGAGCTTACGAGCATAAAAACACTCTAATGGTCGGCAGAAGCCACGGAATTCACGGAGAGCCTATAACATTTGGTTTGGTTCTTGCTATTTGGTATGATGAGATCAAAAGAGCCTATGAGCTACTAAACCACGCTAAAAGCGTTATTAGCACTGGTATGATAAGCGGTGCGATGGGTAATTTCGCTCACTCTCCACTTGAATTAGAAGAGCTAGTATGCCAAAACTTAGGTCTAAATCCAGCCCCAGCAAGCAATCAAGTAATCCAAAGAGATCGCTACGCTCAAGTGATATCGGCTCTAGCCATACTAGCTAGTAGTTGTGAGAAGATAGCAGTAGCCATAAGACACTATCAAAGAACCGAAGTTTATGAAGCTGAGGAGTATTTTAGCCCAGGGCAAAAAGGCTCAAGCGCTATGCCACACAAGAGAAATCCAGTTTTAAGCGAAAATGTAACCGGTCTTTGTAGAATGATCCGTAGCTACGCTATCCCAGCTATGGAAAATGTCGCCCTTTGGCATGAAAGAGATATCAGCCACTCAAGTGTAGAGAGATTTATCTTGCCTGATGCCTTTATCACGAGTGATTTTATGCTAAATAGATTAAATGGAATTTTAGCAAATTTGGTTATATATCCAGAAAATATGATGAAAAATTTAAATCTCACAGGCGGATTGGTCTTTTCTCAAAGAGTCCTTTTAGAGCTACCAAAACAAGGCGTAAGCAGAGAAGACGCATACAAAATCGTCCAAAGGAACGCCATGAAAGTTTGGGCTGACTTACAAGAGGGTAAAAAAGCGATCAATGACAATGGAGAAAGTCTATTTTTACAAAATTTATTAAACGATAATGAGCTAAAAGAGAAATTAGATGAAAATGCGATAAAAGCGTGTTTTGACTATGATTACTATACAAAAAATGTAGATAGAATATTTCAAAGAGTATTTAAAATTTAAAAAAAGGTATTAACGATAATATGAAAGTTATAAAAAGAAATGGTAGAACTGAAGAGCTAGATATATCTAAAATCAAAAAATACACAAGCGAAGCCGTAGCCGGACTAGATAATGTCAGCTTAAGCGAGCTTGAAGTTGATGCAAAAATTCAATTTCGTGATAATATCACAACTGAAGAGATCCAACAAACTCTTATCAAAACCGCAGTTGATAAGATAGATATCGATCGCCCTAACTGGACCTTTGTCGCAGCTAGGCTATTTTTGTATGATTTGTATCACAAAGCAACTGGATTTAGCGGATATAATAGCCTTGAAGATTATCTAATCAAAGGCGAAAAAGAGGGCAGAATCTTGCTTGGTTTAAAAGAAAAATATGATCTTGAAGATCTAAACAACTATATAAAACCAGAGCGAGATATGCAATTTACATATCTTGGGATAAAAACTCTTTATGATAGGTATCTTATAAAAGATAAAAATGGTAAACCTATAGAGCTACCACAACAGATGTTTATGGCTATTGCTATGTTTTTAGCTCAAAATGAGCTTGACTCTCAAAGCTGGGCGAAAAAATTCTATGATATAATCAGCAAATTTGAAGTAATGCTAGCAACTCCAACTCTAAGCAACGCTAGAACCACAAGGCATCAGCTCTCAAGCTGCTATGTAGGAAGCACTCCTGATAATATAGAAGGGATTTTTGATAGTTATAAAGAGATGGCGTTGCTTTCTAAATTTGGTGGCGGTATCGGCT